>CAZOEM010000268.1:0-4592 GCA_964578735.1 uncultured Halobacteria archaeon
GCGGCAATGGATGAATCAGGACAAGGGGGATTTGGCATAACTTTTGCGCCTGGTATACCAGATGTAGAGATACCCGATGTGGAGATACCAGATGAATAGATATTCAGCAACGGCGAGTGGTGCATAGTATGAAGGAAAGATGAGAATGAGCGAGTAATCGCCCTATTCTTAATCTGCGATTTATCACCGCGGAGCTTGCCCTCGGCGTTCTCTGCGCACTCTGTGGTAAAACTTGTGTTCATCACCCTCCAATCCCATCAACCCATTCAGGCTTTTTCGGTGGTTCCGTCTCTAACATCTCCTTCCATTTCTCGTCCGTCAACCATTCATTAGCTTTTCATACGATGACATCCCGCATGGTGTTCCTACCAGAGCGGCACTCCACAGGTCATACTTCAAAATAATGCCAAATACAAAGTTTAAATATTTATACGCTATTGTAGTCATTGTCAGGTGAGCATAATTGTTAGAGCGATTGGACTCAGGCGTATATGAATATGGCAGCTTTGAGATAAAAGAGGAGCCGTTTTATTTACCGCAAGGGCGCGAGGTTGCGCTATTTGAAGCAGCGTATAGGAGCAAACTTCCTATTATGCTGAAGGGACCAACGGGGAGTGGTAAAACGAGATTAGTTGAGCATATGGCCTGGAAATTAGGTCGGCCGCTTTATACTGTTGCCTGTCATGACGATTTAAGTGGCAATGACTTGACCGGTCGGTATATAATTAAAGGAGACAATGTAGAGTGGATTGACGGGCCTCTTCTTATGGCGGTAAAGAATGGCGGGATCGTTTATCTGGACGAAATAGTAGAAGCGAGAAAGGATACTACAGTTGTTATTCATCCATTAACTGATCATAGAAGATATATGCTAGTAGAGAAATTAGGTAAGATATTCTATGCGCCTGACGACTTTATGCTGGTAATGAGTTATAATCCCGGTTACCAGAGTGTGCTAAAGGAATTGAAACAGAGCACAAGGCAGCGCTTTGTCAGTATCGCACTTGGCTGGCCCGGAGAAGACTTAGAGACAGAAATTGTGCAGCAAGAGACGGGTATTGATGTGGATACAGCCCAAAAGCTGGTAAAAGCGGCGAATAGAATACGAAACCTCATTCATCAGGGTCTTGAAGAAGGTGTTTCGACAAGGGAACTTGTCTATGCAGCTACATTGCTAAACAGTGGTGTGCCAACGAAAGATGCGCTATATTCTACTATGACTGAGCCGTTAACGCACGATAGTGACCTCAAGAGGAGCATAGAGGAGATCATCAAAAATTACTTCGATGTGTAGTATGTTTAATCAAGGGATTTACCGGTCTTTTCCAGAAGATGAGTCTATGGCGATTGCCTTCGCCCAGCACTATGCTGAAACCGGAAGGAAACCCGACTCAAAAACAAGGACAAATCTCGTAGGTTACATCCTTTTTTGATTTTTTATTTTTGATTCTATGAGCCCGTAAAAACTTAATAATTTTTTAGGTCAGTTGCGTCTGTGTAAATCGGTATCTATGATAATTATCAAAATGGGTAAATTATTTACTGGGAGTTCCCTTATGGCATTTCTTAAGTTTTCATTCCCTTTTGATTTCAGATATCCCGGCTCCTTTTCCTTTCCAAGTTGAATATGCAGACCGAAGTTTGATTCGTCATTATCCACTACGATAATTTTATACTAATCCCTTTCAATGCTTGCATCTCTTCTTCCCTGAATTCAATCACAAATCACGATATTCGGCAACCTATGGCTGGGGATGTCGTAACATCCTTCTTAGTATATAGCTGCTTCCTCTCTTCTCCTTGAATCGCTTCCTTCAGTTTCAAATCCGCTCTCCCGGCATGCATAAAACTCGTATCCCAATCATCAGTGGTGATATGCAAAAAGCAGTCTTCACCTTCCTTTTTAAGAATCAGCGTTATCTCTTTTGTCTCTGCTCCTTCTTCTATCTCCCCTATGATTTTATCACCATCCAAAAGTCCAAACAGGAAGACCGATGGGACGGAAACAAAGAATCCGCTTGACCCCGCAGGAAGAGCACCGTCCCTTTTTCGGATGAGCGTATCTTTTACAATGAGTGCCATTTTTTCACATCTTACAATATAGTTAAAACTCTCTATTTCTTATCTTTTATTTATTATGAAAATCCTACTTTTTGTCTCTTCGCAGTGTCCGCATTGTCCGGCAGCCGAACAGGTAGTGAACAGAGTGGTGTCAGATTATTCCGGGCATGGATTGTCATTAAACAAGATACGAATAAAAACAAAAGAAGGGAAGAAACGTTCTTCAATGTATCATGTTAGAGCAATACCTACCACATTGATACTTGATGATAATGGGCATGAACTCAAGAGACTGGTTGGTGTCATGCGCGAAGATACTTTAAGAGCATCCATTGAAAAACTGCTTGGATTGAGGAAATCCGTTTTAAGCCGAATCTTTGGCCGGGAAAAATAAATCTAAACGTAAAAGAACAGCGTTTTCTTGATTCCTTTCTTAAGCGCCTTGAAGGGTGGTGGTATCTGCTGGCAGTCAAGCACCTAGTCGACAGTGACGCTAGGCCAATTATGAGTGAGGAATGGAATTCCGAAATGAAATCGCTACGAGAGCAGTTCAAATAAGAAAGCTTGCCGATTGAGGAGGATACCTACTCAACCCCGCTTTTTGTTCCACCACGTTAACGGCAGCGGTAGTTGGATATTCCAGTGTGAACGATGCAGGCTTACCATTTCCATTGGTATTTTCAGTTCTTCCCCTAGTTTTACATAAACCTACCCGAGAAGCTCTTCCACGGAATACACAGGGGATGCCATTCATTTTGGAATTTCGTATGATTGGATCGCACCAAAATCGGGTGGCTTATTTGAGACAACTATCGATGAATCAGACGTTAGAAGAATAGAACGTAGGCATGCTGCTGAAGCACGTGAGTGCTTACTTAATGCGTGCCCTCTTTTTAGTAAAATGGTTTGCGAAAGCAGGAGCCGTGCAGATTGTCATGGCTCTCTGGGGGGTTCGCCCATGAGTTTCCAAATATTCAAGACATATTATACCTTGTGTCCACCGGTTGTGAACGTGATAAGGGCGAATGAAGGTTTGAGGGCATTAGTAAGAGAGGGGCGGGTTAGGTTAAACCGTTAGTGCATATTACGGGGATGGTTGTGTGATGTGCTCAGTTTCATAGCATAGCCTCTTGCAACAACAGACGCACCCAGTAAAGGAGCCAAGCCATCAAGAGTACTGACCATAATTTCCGGTACCCTCAAGTAATGGTCGATATTCTTCTTCAGATATGGCACTATGTAATCCTGGTTGTACTGGACCACAGCGCCATCTAATATTCTTTCCTGATGCGTAGCCCTCCCAGTGGCCATAATTGCCGCATCCGCAGCGGATGCTATAGCGTGTATCAACACAGAAATGCCCGATTTCCGATGCGTTACCGTCCCGACCAAGTAACAGCTTGCCGTTTATCACTGCACCGCCACCGATTCCTGTTGAGATCGTGATGTATACTACATTTTCACAGCCCTTTCCGGCACCAAAACAGGTCTCGCCCAGTACCCCTGCACGACAATCGTTGATTAGATATACCGGCAGACTCAGGGATTCCCGGATTGGCTGTACTAGTGGTATAGACGGGAAGCTAATGTTTGGGGGATTGAGTAATAAGCCTTCGCGAAGGTCTATTGGGCCGGCACTACTGATCCATATACCCCGAATTTCCTTTCGCTCTTCTGGGCTCGTCAATTGCCGTATCTTTTCTGTGATGTCATCAGCGATCACCAATTGCGAACTGCCTTCAGTTTTTGTCCTGACGACGATTTTTTTAATGATCCCTCCTGTTTCTGACACCAGCGCCACCCGGACATTCGTGCCGCCTAAATCAACTGCAATTACACGTTCCATAGCTTGTTGTATATTCCGTATAACTTCCTCCTATAAATTTAATTTAGACGCAGATTATGTATTCGTATTTTTTACTTTTATCAATGGAACCTAAACCTTCTCAAAATCGTCATCTCGCCCAGAGACCATCCAAAAATTATGATGTCTGCTAATTTTTGATTCCAGCGGAGATAGGTGACTGAAAACGACGGTTAATATATATATTTATATGGACTATGGGATTATTAAAGGCGTGGATGCATGTTTTTATAGTGCAGAGCAGCCTCACACATGGAAGTACAGGAAAATAGTCAATGAACGGCAATTGACCCCTTTGTGCGGGCAGGGCATATCCTCATTTAATGAAAAAGCGGCTCGTCAAGGAAACAGAGGACATCACGATTCTTACGAGGAACGCCACTACCACTATCTGTTACCATCCCAACTTTATTCTATCCTTAAACATGAATAATCTTATTGGTGCATTAATTGTATAATCCCTATGAACAATAGCATTTACAACTCCTTCTCTTAAAACAGCCATAGGTATTTCGGGATATAATTCCGGTTCAAAACCCCTTATTCGGTGCTCTTCCTTTATATACAATCCTAAGAATCTTGATGTATTCTCAAGTACATCTAAAATTTTACCTGTACTATAACAAGCATAAATTTTCCATTTAAACGACAGCATTAATAGAATATA
>CAZOEM010000269.1:0-4585 GCA_964578735.1 uncultured Halobacteria archaeon
CCTTTGCCTTTTGCCTTTTGCCCCCCTTCCTTCTTTCTCCCCCTCCCACTTATCTATGACATACCGTACACGCTTCTTCTCCGTGTCGTCCGCGCAATTCAGGATTATGATGTGCATTGTCCTCGTTTATACTATAACGCATAACAGCATATAAGTCTTTAGTATTTTTTACGATAGTACATAAAACCCCCATTATCGGCATTTTTTCAAGGATGGCATCGGAAAAAACCGAAAGCTTTTTAAGTAGCTATACAGAAAGATGAATCCATGAGTATGGAAGTGTGGTTACTGATAGCCCTCGCGGGTATGACTGTGTTGCCATCGTTAGGAGTTCTACTAAGCAAAGATAACTTCTACTCTTCGCTATACATGTCTGCGACACTGATCTTTGTAGCGAGCATTTACGCTATCTTCAATCTGCAGCCTGTTTTCGTTTTAATCGTGTTCATCTTCGTAGGTGCGATAGGTATAGTAACAGTGGCAGTGGCGGCGACATATAGGTCAGAACCCGAAAGCCAGTTTTCAAAGCCTTGGGCAGTTCTGGTGGCCATAACCGCAGCGATCGTCGGCTTCGCCATTTACAGTTACAAAATGCTCAATCCGAATCTGTCTTTCACCGTGATCAAATTTGAACTCATAGATTTTATGTCACAATCAGAATATCTAATACTTGTTTTATCGCTGGTGGCGCTTGTTGTGCTTCTTCTATTATCGGTATTAAAAATGGCTGCAGGGGGGACGGAAGACTAAATGTTAGTGATTGATATGACGACAGCATCGATAATCTACGTCACCTCTTTTGTTATCCTACTCGTAGGCTATCTCACAGCGATTTCAAGTAAAGATGTGATCAGGCTACTTATATCTCTAGAGATGATGTTTGGAGCAGTGTTCATGGCTTTGATCCCGCTCTTCTCTGTTCTTGCTGAAAGTGCATTTGGTATCGCAATCGTCACGATCTTCACTAGCAGTGGTGAACTGTTAATTTTAATCGCTGCTATTGGTATCCTTGGCCGGCAGAAGAGGGATATTCACACAAGGGTGATTAAGATGGGGGGGGATAGAGTATGATTATGCTTTACGTGTTGCTATTAAGTATTCTCTTACCCTTAATAGTAGTATGTATAGCGCCGCTTTTATCATCCAGGAGAGCAACATATCTCTCTTCAATCTCATTTTTAGTACCTTTCTTTGCTATCCTCTACTGTATTGTCAAGGGCTATACTCCTGATATACCTATAGTGGCCCTTTCTGCACCAATAGGGGAGATTTACCTTAAATTCGACTATATCTCACACGCGTTCGGACTGACAATTTGTATTGTCTCTGCAATGGTCGCTCTTTACGCTCTTCCATATATGGTACACCGATTTGAGGAGATGGAACTAAATGTGGAAAGCGAGTTCAAGAGATACATATTCTTATACCAATTTTATGCGGTTTCGATGTTGTGGTTAGTTTACAGTGGCAATCTCATCCTGCTGTATGCGTTCTTAGAGATTGCGCTTATTACGGCGTTCTTCCTTATTTACTTCTATGGCTATGGTAACCGGCAGTGGGTGGGGCAATTATACCTAATTTGGAGTTTAATTGCCGGTGTACTTGCGCTGGCGGGGATAATAATAATAGGTGTTACTAATAACACGCTTGCGCTTGATTTTAGCACGGCAGCCAAGCAGGGAATACCGGTAATAACAACTGTTGGAGCGATCGCATGGACGCTTATCTTTATCGGTATGGTAATAGAACTGCCGGTCGTAGGGCCTCATGTATGGCTTCCGTGGGCACATGCAGAAGCGCCTACACCTTTGAGTGCATTGCTAAGCCCCTTAACCGTGGGTCTGGCAGGGTATGTTTTGCTGAGGATTGCACTTATAGATTACTCTTTTATTGCCGCCTATCGAATGCCAATACTTGTTTACGCGATATTTTCGAGCATTTATGCGGGCTTTTCTGTCTTCAGGCAGACAGACTTTAAACGCTTGTTAGCGTATTCCACGGTATCTCAGATGGGCTATATGCTGGTAGCGCTCTGTCTTGGACCTTTTGGGCTCATCGGATTGGTTATCCAGTACATGTCGCATGCATTTGGTAAGTCAATCTTGTTCTCGAGCGCGGGCGGGATTATCGCAGTCCATCATGGTCTGAGAGATATTAATAAGATGGGGGGGTTGCACGATTCCATACCTGCAATCTCAAATGCAGCAGTGTTCGGATTTCTGAACCTTGGCGGTATGCTGACAATAGGCATGTTAGGCGAATTTTTCATATTGCGCGGTGTCGTAGAAACGTTCCTCCGACCGGAGTCACCATCATTCCTCGGGTGGACCGGAAGCATTCCTATTCTCTTAGCTGTAATATTCATGTTCATTCTCTCGGTCTGGTATGGTTTCTATACGATACGGAAGGTATTCTATGGTAAGCCGAAGGATACGAAGCGGCTGGAGATAAGTAGATACTTTTATGTGCCGCTATTTATAATTGGTATTGTCTCGGTGTTACTAGTCTTCCCACCGCTGGCAACAAAATTGATTCCAGGGCTTGACGCTCTCATTCGTACTTTACTGGAGTTGCAGGTAGCTACCGTAGGAGGTATTTTACCATGACAAATGAGCTTATTTTCCTGCTGCTTTTCTTAGCTCCTGTTGTTAGCAGTATCCCTATTGCTTTAGCATACAAGAGTAAGGGATGGACGGAGAAACTGCCGTATCTCTCGGTATTCGGCATCTTCATCTCGGTAGTGATGAGCATTTACATCGTCCTCAACTTAAAGGGACCGTACTCGTACGATTGGATACCCGCTCTCGGAATAAACTTCGATTTTATGATCGATTATTTAAGCAGCTATATGGGCGTTATAACCGCAGTGATAGCATTTTTCATTGCTATTTACGGTCTGGATTATATGAAAGGGGATTACAGACCCAGTTGGTATTGGTTCTTCTTCAACCTCTTCACGGCATCAATGCTCCTCGTTGTGTATAGCGATAGTTTACTTCTGCTCTTTGTAGGCTGGGAAGGTCTGGGCGCGGCATCATGGGGTTTGATCGGGCACTGGTTCAGGGATGACGAGGATATAGCATATGTGGGTAAAGCGGGAAGGAAGGTGGGCCCGCTAGAACTGAGCTGGCCGCCGAGCTTTGGCGGTTGGAGGGCAATTTCAACGATAAGATTTGGTGATGTGCCGATGTTCTTAGCAATCGCAGCGATATGGGCATTCGCAGGCACCCTCAACATATCAGAGGTAGATTGGCACACGCTTTTTATAACTCTTGGCGCTGCGGGAACAATAATACTTATGCTCTGTTTGCTTATGGGGCTATTCACGAAATCGGCGCAAGTTCCTTTCAGCGAGTGGCTTATGACTGCGATGACTGGCCCTACAACCGTTAGCGCACTCTTGCACAGTGCAACTATGGTAGCAGCAGGGGCGTTTGTATTCCTCAAACTTACGTGGTATATTAAGCCATGGAACTTGCATGATGTGCCCGGGCTCGAGTATGTTTATATCCTTGTTTTATTTGTCGGTTTGATCTCAGGCTTGTATGGTGCGCTTTGTGGAACAGGGATGCTTGAGAGAAAGGTTCTGCTTGCAGCATCTACTATGTCGAGCATTGGCCTGATGTTCGCAGTGGGCGCCGCTTCTTACTGGGTAGACCTAGAAGTGGTACCGGGTATAAATGTGGCTTTGCTCGCTGCATTCTGGTATATGGCAGTGCATGCATTTGCAAAAGCGAGTTTATTCCTTGTAGCCGGTCACTTGATTCATGCCACACACAGCAGGTTCCTAGGTGGCGATCTCAAGTTTGCGAAGCATATGAAAACCGCTTTTGCCGTTACCATCATTGCCTCAACATTCCTCGTAGGGATACCCCCGTTCACCTCTTACTGGGTGAAATCCATGATGGACGAAGTCAAACTACACCTCTTAACAGAACATGAGATGATTTGGCCCATCGTGCTTTTGGTACTCGTTTCGTTAGTCTATTCAGCAATACTTGCAAAGTTCCTCAGCTTGAATTTCATAAAGGGCGAAAAGCCGGAGCACGAGCATTTTGAAGGTGGTGGATTGATGAAACTCGGATACGTACTGATGGCTTCTGTGCTTTTTTGGCTCATGTATCATATATTCATGCTTGAAGAGACAGAGCATTTTGTCACCGCGGGTGGTGAAACGATGTCCCTTTATGTGGGTGCGGCAATATTAGTAGTATTTGTTGCTGCCGTATTTAAGCCGAGGATAAGCGCTTTTTCATCGAACATCGGCGCTTTCTTCAATGACCGGATGTATCTCCCTTTTGTTAACGATTATATTCTGCCAAAGGCAGGCTTTTTCATCTCTCATATCCTTGACGATTATGTAAACCCTGCGATAGACGGACTCTTCAATACAAAAGTGATACCGGGCGTATTTGGGTGGACTTCAAGAAGAATCAGGTCTATTCAGTCCGGGTACCTCAGCAGGTACATCAACATCGTTCTTGGTCTTGTGATGATTATCCTCGTGATTGTAGTAATATGGTTAAGGGGGGTGTGGCAGTAATGGACCTGTCGGTAATGATGCTAGCGGCATTAGTAATTTTAA
>CAZOEM010000270.1:0-4572 GCA_964578735.1 uncultured Halobacteria archaeon
ACTCATGAGGATGAAGCAGGTTAATTGATTTTGCGCTCTTACATTCAATAAAAAAGTTAACGTTAATATCAGTAGTACTGGCAGGTCGAGCTTTAAAGAAGATGTCAAACCCACTCTGCGATCCACTGCACCTGAGTGACTCCTCGGTTAGATCAAAACCAATGAGAGGGAATAATCTTTTAAATAACTCCAGGGTTGCGTTTTCGAATCGGGATCCAATTGTCTGGGAATTAGTCACGTTTCTCTCCGGATGACATGCCAAAAAATTCCAATTCCTTATATCCACACACGCTTCGCTTATAACTCCAATTTAGTGGTATATCCGAACTTGGTTCGTATATACCTTCCATTGACCGTAACTTCCGCGTCACTTATTATTACTTTCTAACCTTCAGATAAAAACAAATAACTTGCGTTATTACAATCCTTTAAGTATCGTTCGCCCAATACATACCCCTACCTCACTGTCCGTAGGTGGAACGGCAATCGCTAAAAAATACAGGGATAAGATGAAGCGAAACCGCTCTCACGTCTGCAAAGTTAAAGGCATGGTAACGCTCGTAAACCCTGGCAAACAGACTATTCCGACGACTGTCCATTCTCATAGATCAATAATAATCAATCAAAAAGCTATTGAGAGTATGAAATTACCTGCTGTCATCATACCTGTGGCAAATCATTGTAGGGGCAGGATTCTGGATAAAAGCGAGGAAAGAATGATCATTCGCGCCTCTGCTGTATTTGCTCAATTCTGCCCTCTGCAATCAGGGCATCTTTTGGGTCGGCTAAGTCCACGTTTTTATTCCCTTCTCTTTATCATCACACACATATCATGCACTACTTTTATGTCGTTTTCCACACAAAAATTTAGCGCCTTTTCAGATTCTGATCCTGGTTGCATCCATACGCGCGCTATTCCCAATTCTTTGCATTCCTCAACTATCTCCTCAGTTACCGCTGGCGGGACTACGGTATCTACAACGTCTGACATTTTGGGCAGTTCGCTCAGCGAATGATAGCATCTATCACCTAAGACTTCGTCTATATTCGTGTTCACTGCGTAAACCACATAACCTGCTTCTTTCAGGTCTTTGTATACTTGATGCCCGTATTTCGCGGGATTGCGAGAAACGCCGATAACGGCAAAGATGTTTTGTTTCCTCAGGAAGTCGGTTATCAGGTTTGGGTTCATTAGAACATTAAATTTATCGGTCTGACGCAAGGCACTCTTTCTACATCATAAAAGGGAGAATGTTAAAAAGGTCTGGCAATACTTTTTTTTCTTGACCATATAGTTAAGAGGAAGAATTAATAACCCTATTTAATCTTTCTCAAGCATTGTGGGCACTTAATCTCATGTTTGGGTGCTAAAGGTTTATGAAGGTTAAATCCCAATTTACAATCATCATACTGACACTCCACACCTAAATCCTTAAAAGGATATGGAAAAGTCTCCCCTTCTTTGTACTTTTCAAGAACTGATCTTGCATACCCAAATGTTTCTTTTTCACCCAAACCCGTAGGTAGATAATTATTAATACATGGCATTGGAAAATTAATTGAGATATTATCACAAATAGCCCAAACATCAATCCCTATTTGAGATGCTACTCCTATTTCATAAGCAATCCAATTCTGAGTAAACCGCCATTCGGGATCTCTGGAATCTTGGCTCTCCACCAGCTCTTTACCAATTAAAACGAAAATAGCAAATGAATCATTTATAGCCTTTATTATGTCCTTCCACGCTGGTTTTTCTATCTTTTCAAATTCAGATCGATAAGCCGGAAAACCCACTCGAGCAACTATACTATCAAATGTATCGCAAAATTCTTTGTCCTTCTTGGTATGTGAGATAAAGATTTTCGAGCGTTGGTAAAGAAAACCGCGACCGCTACATTTGTGACACCTTTTATTAATATGAGCTCCGTCTCCATCGCAAACGGGACATTCATATATCTGCTGATAGGGAAATACCGCGAGTCGACCAGTGCCTCCACAGGTTGGGCATAAGTTACGGATATGATACCGATCTTTACCTTTTCCCCTACAGTATGCACACCTTCGATAATTCAAACTATCCCCGCCAGCGGAGATACTTTCCAGTTCCACATCGACTTTTTCTCTTAAATTAGCCAAATAATTTCATCCCCTCTTTTTCTACCAATTTGTTAAATGAATTGTCTTTATCCAGGTTAACTACATCTATGGGCATTGTGATCTCAAGTAATAACTCCCCATAAAATCTAAAGAAAAGCTCATGTTCTATCCCCTTAATACCAATATCAATGTCATTTGGGTCTTCTCTATCAACACAAGAACCGAATAAGATTACTATACTCAGATTGTATTTTTTTGCATACTTTAGTATAATTGCCTTATCTTTTTCCGAGATCACTTATCTTCTTACCTCCATTATAGCTTTTTACCTGCCTAACAGCCTATCAAGAAAGAATATCATGCTTTATACCTAATACTCAGTTTTCCATGTCTTATTCTATCATCAATAACTATCATTGCTCTAACTTGTCCCTCCTTCTTTCTCACTTATAATCTGATTTGGTTTTTGTTATAAACCTTCAAGCATCCTTTCCGACTCTTTCATTTAGACTAATCAAAACACCTCTTATACTCTTTAAGATTTGCTTTTACTTCCCTTACCACCTTTTTAGTTTCATCCAATGCAGAATCTTTAATGTATCTCTCATGTATTGGTTCTTCAATTTCTTAGTGTGATGCATCCCTCCACCGATTGAGACAGCTTTCTGAGCCTCTGGAAGCATGTCTAAACATCCTTTAATAGCAAATTCCGTCATTAATTCTGCCCGTTTTCCCCATAATTTTTGTTATAATCATCTAAAGCGCATTTAAGCCCATTTTATCAGACATAGAAAAAGGGGCGCATAAAACACTCGATATGTTTAAAGATGTGCTTAAGAAAGCCTGAACGATGGTAATTATATTTGTCCCTCGCTTTAAGATGCCAAAAGTATCGCCCCATCGGACCTTATACTGCCTTCAGCAGTAGCCTAATTAAAGCCGTAGACAAATTTTTAGTACAAAAGAGGAAGAATTAATAGAATGAAGGTAAATTAGGGCATTGTGGTGGGCAATTCCAGAGGCTCAATATAAATTACGCTGAATTATTAATAAACCAATTTCTCATCGTATTCAAACTCAGGATATACCCTTAAGTGCTGTGGCTGGCCACATCCTGGAACAGAGCAGTCAATGGACTGTCCAGGGCACTCCCTTCGGTGACATACTCTGCCCAGTCCATAGGTTCAGACTCAACTTAGAAAGGGGAAAAATAACCGCTATTGAGCGATTTATGGTGAAAAAGTTTAAATATCATGGAGTGGTTATTAGCAAAGTGTGAACCTATGGGCCCAGTAGCGTTAGACCCTCATCAAAAAGGAAAACATCCCAGTTATGGTAATGCCTGCTCATCTGCCGTGCATACTTCGCTATGGTTGCTATCTCGTCAAGGTTACGAACAATGATGACCAGATCAAGATCATTGGGATATGGGTCATTGCCTGCCACAGAACCTACGATGGCAATTTCGAGTGCACTCGATAGCTTATGTGCCTTTTCGGCGAACTTGGCGGCGGCAATTCTAAGTTTTTCATTCTCAATCATATCTTGCAATCGGGCTTAAACGTCTCATTCCCTTCTCTTTACCATCACACACATATCATGCACTACTTTTATGTCGTTTTCCACACAAAAATTTATCGCATTTTCGGATTCTGAACCGGGTTGCATCCACACTCGCGCTATTCCCAATTCTTTGCATTCCTTAACTACCCCTTCAGTTACCGCGGGCGGGACTACGGTATCTACAACGTCTGGCATTTCGGGCAGTTCGCTCAGCGAGTGGTAGCATCTATCACCTAAGACTTCGTCTATATTCGGGTTCACTGCGTAAACCACATAACCTGCTTCTTTCAGATCACTATATACCTGATGACCATATTTCGCAGGGTTGCTCGAGACGCCAACAACGGCAAAGACGTTTTGTTTATTCAGGAAGTCAGTTATCAGGTTCGGGTTCATTTTCGTGTTAATTTTATAATCTGATCGGTTTTAGCTACGTAAATATCTCCTTTGCTATCCACAGCAAGTCCTTTGCAGGTATTATAGAACATAATTTCCGGTATCGTCTGTAACTTCCCTAAATAATTCCCATTCAAGTCAAAAAGCTGTATTTTAAAATTACCAGCTTCTGTTACATAAACTGTGCTATCGTATATTGCAATAGCATGTGGCTGATGTATATGGCCCGGTTCATATTGAGCGGGACCCCATTTCAATAAAAAATTGCCTTCTTGATCAAATTTCTGAATTCTATTGTTCCCCCAATCTGCAACATAAACATTCTGAAATTTATCCGTTGCAATACCTAAGGGGTTATTAAATTTACCATCTCCTTTATCAAGTCCTCCCCAATGTTTTATAAACCGTCCCTTATTATCAAATTTCTTTATTCGATGGTTCCCAGCCGAGGAAATGTAGATATTACCAAATTGATCAACAGTTAATCCCCAAGGATGAATTAATTCACTTCGT
>CAZOEM010000271.1:0-4564 GCA_964578735.1 uncultured Halobacteria archaeon
CACTTCGCAACTCCCGGATCACCAACAAGAAGTAGATGTATATCGCCTCTTACCCGCGACCCATCCGGCAAATCCTTTGGAACACCCGCGAACAGTTGGAGTACCATTGCTTCTTTTATCTCGTGGTAGCCATATATAGAGGGTGCAATACTTCCTATGAGCTTCTCATATACTCCCGGCTGATTCTTAAGTGCCATTATTTCTCGCTCGTCATCATCTGTTATCACTATCTCTTCAAATTCTTCCTCCTTCACCTCTAACGAATTGACATCCATGTATATATCGAAGAACGGCGTCTTCCCAAATTGTGTCGTCCTCTGGTATGACCTGAGAATACCAACAACAACAATTCGGTTGCCGGGCGATATTTCACCGGAGATGTCATCTTCCAGATTAACGTCTAAGGATTGTGGTAATTCCCCACCCCTCAATTCCTCGGGTGACTCCTGTAGCCTTATCTTTTGTGCATTTACGAATTTGCACTGATCCACCAATAGCTTGAACCGCTGTATTTTCCGCCCACATCCACCACTCTCTTTCTCACACTCCATCGGCTCCCGGAATTGCCTTCCGCTCTGCGCCAGCGAGAAGATATGACCGCAAAAAGGGCATTCAAATACCGCTTCTATTACCCGGGGCCTTACCTCTGTCGCCTTTGTTATTAATCCTTCTATACCCACCAGCTTGCCTATGTCATTGCTTCTGATGTCGCGTATCTTTACCTTCTTCGGAAGCTTTATTATACGTACATTAGTCTCATCGAGAGTGACTCCCGTGGGAATATCCATTTCCCGTAAAGCGCGAGTTACAGATTCTATCGTTACGTCCGGGTCTTCTAAAAGCATATCTGCAAGATTAGAGTCGTATATGTCTACATCAGAGAATACAACGAGCAAACTACGCCGTTCCGGGTAATAATTCGATAGCTCTATTATCCTGTCCCAGCAATACTTCTTCAGAAAGTCCTCCCATTTCTCCGTTACCAGGTCTTGCATCATAATAGTATCATCTCTCGTTATCTCATATATCTTGAATATGATTCTATTTAAGAAGATGCAAAAGTACTTTAGATTAAAATCACAGAAATAAGAGAAGGGGTAGGAGTACTAATGGACACAACAGAGTTAGCAGTTGTTTTTGATGGTGCGGGTGTGTTATACGCACCTTTCAGGATTATAAAAAATGTGGAAAGAGGTGTGACAAAGCGGAGCAGGAGATCTGGGATAACCTGTACAGACCGGCTTGAAAAAGGCGCAATGGTGATTTTAAAGACGAAATACAAAGAAACGCTGAAGCACGAGGACGATTCGAAATTTTTATCTGACGTAATGAAGGAGAAAAAAATCGAAAATAAGGTTATATATAAAGAGAAATGGATTAGTGATAGTGAAGTGACAGAAGCAATTTTAGGGGATATGCATGTTAAATTGGGAGATGTACATGAAACAATGTCCTTTCTGAGGAAGTGTGATATCCTACCGGTAATAGGTGTAGGCCTGATTGTGGATATGGGAAAGGGTGCGATAAAATACGTGATTGCAGGCGGCATAAATTTTTTCCCTGGAACACGAAAACTGCTTAGTGAGTTACGCGAGATGGGCGTCAAGACTTTTGTTGCTTCTGGAGATAGGATAGAGCGCGAGGAAATTGCGACTTATTTACCGGACATCCCCCCTGATAATATCTTTGGCATGCAGAAGCCGGAAGATAAGCGAGACCTGGTGAGACAGTTGAAGGAAGAGCATAAGGTGATGATGGTGGGGGATGATACAAATGATTATCTTGCGATGTGGGAGGCAGATATAGCGGTGTTATCGCTACAGGAAGAGGCAGATAGGCCGGGTAAGATATTTGAGATTGCTGATTTTCGGATAAAAGACATCATGGAGGTAAAGGACGTAATAGACGAGATGCAGGAATGCACTAAGTGAAGGGGTGGTAAAAATGGTAAACGCGAAAGAGAATCTGGAATCGTTGGCGGATGGATTAAGAAACTTTGAGGGTGTGAAGCGGAAAAGAGCGATAAATGAGCTCGTAACTAAATTCGGAGATGCAGACCGAGTAGGAAATCGAACGATAGTGGGATTCGGAGAGGATGCCGCTGTGCTTGAAGTAGACAATGATAATTTCGTTTTGCTCGCTGTGGATGGCATCTGGGGTAAATTGTTGAATGCCGACCCCTGGTGGGCCGGTTATTGCGCCGTGCTGGTGAATGTGGCGGATATAGCAGCGATGGGTGGCACTCCGCTTGCAATGGTGAATCTGACATCAACGCAGCAGAAGAATATATGTGCAGAACTGGGGCAGGGAATGGCTGACGGCGTGAGAAAATTCGGCGTGCCCATGGTGGGTGGGCATCTCCATCCGGACACTAATTATGATGCTCTTGATGTTGGTATTATGGGGACGGTAAAGAGGGATTGTGTAATATTTTCAAGTGGTGCGAAACCAGGTGACAAGGTATTGGTCGCAATTGACCTTGATGGCCAGATATATCCAAGTTACAATCTTGCCTGGGACAACACGACAAGAAGGACTGAGGCAGAGATAAAAAAGCAGTTGGATACTATGGTTGAAATCGGGGAGAAGAAGTTAGCCACTGCGGGAAAGGACATAAGCAATCCGGGCACTTTAGGCACGTTTGGTATGTTGCTCGAATCTTCAGGTGCAGGTGCAATCGTGGAGCTGGATAAGATACCAAGGCCTGATGCAGATATTCCTTTTGAGCAGTGGTTAAAGATGTATCCGGGTACAGGGTTTGTGCTCACGGTTGAAAACGATGATAACGCGGCAGAGTGCATAAGAATATTCGAGGATGCCGGGGTAGCGACTTCTATTATTGGTGAGGTTGATGCGAGCAAGAAACTAAAAATAACAAACGGGACCGAGACAGCAACTGTATTTGACCTTAACAAAGAGATGATAACAGGAATAAAGCGAAGTTCTCAAGGTTAAATGAAAGGGGGGTTGGATGGAAAATAACCTGTGCAGTACTGTGGGTCAAACATCTTTCATAAGAACGTTTGATATGAGAGATGATTTTGATGAGTTATACGGGAAGGTATGTAAGGGCGAAATAGATAAAGCGGATGCGTTATTTTTAGCGTGTCACCCCTATTATCTCTTCTGCATTGCCGATGAGTTGCGAAAGGCGGAGCAAGGCGAGGTCGTCACATATGTGGTGAACAGGAACATAAACTTTACGAATATCTGTGTGGGGAACTGCAAATTTTGCGCGTTCCGGGAAGAGAAGGAGAAAGGGTACATATTGAGTATGGATGCCGTTTTGAATAAGGTTGAGGAAGCGGTGAATATTGGGGCGACAGAGATATGCATTCAAGGGGGTCTGCATCCGGACCTTGAGGTGGCAGACTATTGTGGAATTATAGAGCGCATAAAATCAGTGTTTGATGTACATATACATGCATATTCGCCAATGGAAATATACCATATGGCGAGAAATTCCGCGATGACTGAGTTGGAAGTGTTGAAGGCGTTAAAAGATGCTGGTCTGGGCTCTATTCCGGGTACTGCGGCTGAAGTACTCGCTGATTCTGTACGGGATGTAATATGTCCGGATAAGCTAAAAACAGATGACTGGATTGAAATAATAAAGACCGCACATCGGTTGGGCATACCCTCAACTGCTACTATCCTGTATGGGCATATAGAATCCCTGGAGGATAGAATAGACCATCTATTTAAGATAAGGGCGATACAAAAGGAGACCGGAGGATTTACGGAGTTCGTACCGCTGAAGTTCATGCGAAAGAACAATGAATTGGGCAGAAGGGTAACCCGCGAATTTTCTTTTGGGGAAAGTGCAGCCGTTCATGCTCTCGCTAGAGTTATTCTTCATCCCTACTGCGTGAATGTGCAAGCGTCATGGGTAAAGTTAGGGCTGAAGGAAGTGCAGCAGATGCTCTCTTTTGGTGTGAACGACCTGGGTGGGACACTGATGGAAGAGAGCATATCAAAGGCATCGGGTTCCTTAGCTGGCGAGTACATGAGCCCCTGGGACTTAGAGCAACTCATTACGGATGCGGGTAGAACACCAAGAAGGCGGAGTACGCTGTATGAGTTATTGTAGCGTATTTGTATAGCAGGGGCAAGAAAGGATAATTTTTGATAATCGGACGCAGATGAACGCAGATAGTCAGGATTTAAAATATAAAGTTTAGTTGACGGAGGAGATTATTAGAATCTTCTATCGAGTTTATAAATTTGATAATTTGAGGAAATAGTTTTCTGCGTAAATCTGCGTAAATCCGCGTCCTAAATTAAAGATTTAGAACTTGTACTTTATATACAATAAAAAATCACAAGATTTTGGGGTTAAGGGAACTCCCAGTAAATAGTTTACCCAAAAAGTTTTGATAATTATCATACAAAGACACGGATTCCACAGATTTACACAGACGCTACTCTAAAGACCCCAAAAGAGTATTAAGTTTTTACGGGTTCATAGAATTAAAATTAAAAAATCGTATTTGTTTAGCTCCTTTTTATAGCAGACTAAGGATGAGGCGATTACTCGCCCCTCCTCGTCTCAGAACGGTACGTG
>CAZOEM010000272.1:0-4563 GCA_964578735.1 uncultured Halobacteria archaeon
GGCGACCAGCTCAAGGCTAGATGGCAGAATGAGAAGGCGATAATACAGCGTATACGAGAGATAAAAGCGAATATAGACGCGGAGAAGTCAGAAGAGCAGCAGGCTGAGCGCAGTGGCGATTTAGAACGTGTAGCAAAAATACGCTATGGCTCGCTTGTCGAACTGCAAAAAGAACTGGACGTTCAGAAAGAGAAACTGCAAGAGCTACAGAAAGAGCAGAAGATGCTAAACGAGGAAGTTGAGGAAGAGGACGTTGCAGAGGTAATTGCGAAATGGTCCGGGATTCCCGTATCGAAGATGCTGGAAGGTGATACCGAGAAACTCATTAATATGGAAGAGCGATTGAAACATCGTGTTGTGGGTCAGGATGAAGCGATTTCGTTGATCTCTAATGCGATTAGAAGAGCAAGAGCGGGTCTTAGCGATCCGAACAGACCAATAGGCTCCTTTATCTTCCTGGGTCCAACAGGAGTGGGGAAGACAGAACTTGCAAAGGCGCTTGCGGAATTCCTCTTCGATGATGAACGGGCGATGGTGCGCATGGATATGTCAGAGTTTATGGAACGGCACTCAATTGCAAGGCTCATCGGTGCGCCACCCGGCTACATAGGGTATGACGAGGGCGGATTCCTAACCGAAGCCGTTCGTAGAAGACCCTATACCGTTGTACTCTTTGATGAGATCGAGAAGGCGCACAGCGATGTATTCAATCTGCTGCTTCAAATATTAGACGATGGCCGTCTTACCGATGGGCATGGAAGGACAGTGAACTTCAAAAACAGCGTAGAAATCATGACTTCCAATGTCGCGAGTACGATTATGCAGGAATATACCGGTGATGAGCTGCGGGAGAAGGTAATGGGCGTGCTGAAGACTCAGTTCCGGCCGGAATTCTTGAATCGGATTGATGAGATTATCCTTTTCAATCAGTTGGGCATGGACGAGATAAAGAAGATAGTGGAGATTCAACTGCGGTATCTGCATGATAGACTTGCCGAAAGAAGAATCACGATCTCTGTCAGCGAGCGCGTAAAGGAATTGATAGCAAGTAAAGGCTTTGACCCCGTATTCGGGGCACGACCTATAAAGCGAATGATACAGCGCATGATAGAAGACCCGCTGTCACTGAAGATTTTGAATGCCGAGTTCAACGCGGGCGATGAGATAAAGATGGATGTTTCCGATGGCACGATAGAGTTTAGTTTAGGAAGCTAGGGAACTCCCAGTAAATATTTTACCCTTTTAGATTGTATATATAGTATAACTTCTACATATCTAATTTAGGACGCAGATTTACACGGATTTACACGGATTTAATTTCTTCTGCGTTCATCAGCGTTAATCTGTGTCAATATTTAACTTGACAATGTCAGATTAACCGCAGAGTTCACAGAGAGCGCAGAGGATAAGAGAGGAGATATTTGTATAGCGCAGTAAAAATTACAAGCACCAAGCATCAAATTACAAACAAATTCCAAGCACCAAATTCAAATTTATAATTTATATATACCAACAATATTCTGTGTATTAACAGAATTTTGTGGATGCAATAAGATGGCGACACTAACGGTATCAATACCGGATGAATTAAAGAAGAGAATGGACGAACATCCTGAGATCAACTGGTCCGCCTTTCTGAAGGAAAGATTTAAGTCGGAAATAAAGCAATTTCCCTGGGTTAACTGGTCCGAAGTAGCGAGAGAGGAAATCCTGAAGAAGGTCATATTTGAGGAATTCATCAAGACAGGCACACTCTCTGATGATGACCAAGAGTTTTGCGATAAAATAGACTGGCATCCAGTAGATGAACTGCCTTTGAAGGAATCCTTTGTTAAGGAGTTAGAAAAGGCAAGGGGTGAGCTCTCTGGCAAGTCCATGACCTTAGAGGAACTGGATGAGTTAATGGGATTAAAATGACATGACATTTAATTTCATTATCTCTCCCAAACTCGAACGCCTGCTTGACAAGCTCGCTCGTAGGGACAAGGCACTCGCCATCGCAGTCAGAAAGAAGATCGATCAGATCATTAACAGCGATGAAACATCCATCCCGCATTTCAAGAATCTCCGGAGAGATCGCAGCGATTATAAACGAGTCCATGTCGGAAGTTTTGTTCTTACCTTCCAGATCGAGGAAGATACTATTATTCTCAAAAGATTCACTCATCACGACATGGCTTACAAGAGGTGAAGTCCATTGCGATTTTTCTAAACCACAGATTTCCACAAGATTATTTTTTTCTGTGCAATCTTGTGAAATCTCGTGGTTTATTTATTTTGTCTCCCGTATTAAATTTAAGTACTGCATATATATTACATGTAGCGCAAAGGGAAGGGCGCTATAAAAAAGCGGTATAAAAAAATAGGGGGTGACAAAACAAAAAAATGAAAAAAAGTATTATAGTTGTATTAGCCGCGATAGTTGTACTACTGTTTTCCGGACTAGCCATTTGCAGTGCATTAATACCTTCCAATGAATCGCTTTCATCTAATGAATCACAGCCGTCTAACAACATCTCCACATCTTTACCGGTAACTGCGCTGTACGATCCTGGACTACCTCCACCACCAGAGGGGGAACCATATCCCCCAGAGCAGTATCCGACAGGGACGCCCACACCTACTCGCACATCTACCTCAAAACCACTCGAAGGACAGCCTTCAACAATTCCGCAACCATCAACTGGAAAAACAGCTATTGGTGACTCTGTCTCGAACTTACCGGCACCTTCAGGAATGGCATCCATAAGCGAGGGAGAAGTGGCAAAGATCGGTGGTGCGCCAGCTAAACTCAAGATGATTTTAGGATCACAACTGTGGGTTCTTTACAACGGTGCATGGACGAAGAATCCCGCTGCCTTATACCATTGGGATCGGACTTATATACTCCTCGATAACGATCAAGGGCAAGTGATTTCAACGGAAGAGACGTATCCAAAGGGTTGGGTGTACCCGAAAAGTTGGGGATACATAAACCCTGGGTACAAGTACTTTACGTTCATCGGTAATGCTGTGGGATGGCATAAAATTGTAGCTAAGGGAAGTGTAACTGGGCCGACTAACGTAATATGGATCTATGTATGGCCAACACCATGGCCAACGCCATGGCCAACACCAACACCAACACCAACATGGCCACCATGGCCAACACCAACACCAACATGGCCACCACCAACAACATTTACAGTCTCAGCAGCATGGCCAAGCTCTTACAGCTACTACATTGGGAGTCCAACATGTATCTACTTCACAGTAAACAAGCCATGCTATGCAAGAGTAACGTATTTAAAGCAAAATAGCGATATTGTCTGGAGTGGACCAAGCTATGTTAGTGCAGGCACGCATACTGACACGGGCACAATAGGGTATCCAAAAGGAATGAGGACGGTAGTTGTAGATGCATGGACGAGCAGCGGCGAATATGATTCCAAAGTGACATGGTATAATGTGGTTTAGGTGGCCAGGCTAGCTAATCCCACATCTTATCTTTTTATTTTTTATCCGTATTTGTATTTGTATATCTATCCATCGAATAGTAAATGAGATATGAGGTAAAAAGGGGAAATGAAAAAGCGCATATTTGCGCTAGTCGCAATATCTGTAATAGTGCTTCTTGTAGGGATAGCTGCTTGCAGCGTATCACAGCCTACAACAACCCCGCCACCACCATCAACGGGTAAAACGGTTTCTGGCGAAAATGTCTCTGCATTACCGAAAAGCGCGGCTATAATGCCCACGACAGATACTAAAATGGTGGTGATAGGAGGCCCGCTGCCAGAAGTTGACTGGTTGAGTATGACACCAGGAAGTCAACTGTGGACTCTTTACAATGGCGTCTGGACTAAGGGTAATGCAGCCCTATACGCTGGAGACTGGACTTATTTGCTACTCTACAACGATCATAACCAGTGGATTTCGATATATGTGGTAGAACCAGGTGGTAGGGAGGATTGGAATCCTTTAGGACATCAAAAAGCAGGGTACTACTACCATCCGTTCAACGCCGAGAAGGTGGGCTGGAATCGGATTTATGCTGATGGAAGTTCAACTGGGGAGAGTAACTCAGTATGGATATATGTATGGCCTGGTACACCGCCACAATCTACATTAACTGTTACTGCCTGGATGGGATCATCGTACTACACCGTATATCCTCCGAGTAACGTAGTATATACTTACTACACAGTAAACAAGCCATGCTATGTAAGATCAACGTACCTAAAACAAGGTGGCGGTATGGCGCGTTGTGGACCACGCTACGTTAGTGCAGGCACGCATACGGACACAAGCACAATAGGGTATCCCAGAGGAATGAGAACAGTGGTTGTAGATGCGTGGACGAGCAGCGGTGAATATGCATACGACGTAACATCGTATAATGTGGGTTAGATGACTAATCCCACATTTTTTTGTATTTGTATAGTTCAGTAAAAATTCCAAGCACCAAGCATCAAATTACAAACAAATTCCAAGCACCAAATTCAAATTTATAATTTTGGTTTTTGGTTATTATGATTTGTTTGAGATTTGGTGCTTGTAATTTGAGATTTTCGCGCTATACAA
>CAZOEM010000273.1:0-4550 GCA_964578735.1 uncultured Halobacteria archaeon
AAAAGATAGAAGAGGCACAGGCATTTGCAGTCGAGATCAGCCGTCATTTTTTGCCTAATAAAGTTATTGCCTTCTCATCATCTAGCGACAATGAACTTTCAGGTCGAATACCTCTGATTACGGATAAGGTAGCTGTTCAGGGCAAGCCAACCGTGTATATCTGCGAAAACTACACTTGCAAAGCACCTATTACCGATCTGGACGATTTGAGGCGTGTTTTATCTCGCCATAAATAGTTGCGGTTATAAAATACGAGAAAGCATAATATCCAACTAAAAATAATTATTGACACGGATTAACGCTGATTAACCCAGAAGAAATTAAATCCGTGTAAATCTGCGTCCTAAATTAAATTTATAGGTAGAGGTTATACTTTATAACAATAAAATATATGAACCCAAACACTGTGTAATTAATATTGATAGCTGGATTTAAAAGAGGTAAAAAGAAGAAGAATGATAATAGATGCGCGTGTGAGACCGCCGTACAAGAGTTTGCAACAGGTGCTTGCATCGGCGCCTGGAGCTCCTAAACCCGTCAAACGCAGCCCACTTATAAGCGGCTACGAGCGTCCGCAGTCAATGGTACAGAAATCGCTCGAGTTGTTCATCGCTGAGATGGACGAAGCTGGTGTTGATAAGGGGATACTGGTGGGCAGGCAAGCGGGTCATCGCATTGTCTCTAACGACGACATAGCGGAACTCCGTGACATGTACCCGGACAGATTCCCCGTTGCTATTGCTGGTATTAACGGTAGTAGCGATTTGGCAGCAGCATTAGAGGAGATTGAGCGTACTATCACAGGTATGAGATTCAAGGGTATTGTAGTAGACCCAGGTTGGTGTGTTCCACCACTATACGTGGACGACAAGCGAATTTATCCTATTTATGCACGATGCGCAGAACTCGGTGGTGTGCTGTATCTGACATGCAGCCTGATGCAGGGACCTGACATTTCATATGCCGAGCCATTTCGTATTCAACGTGTCGCCAATGACTTCCCGACACTGAAGATAGTGGTGGTTCACGGTGCATTTCCGTTTACTAACGAGATGCTCGGCGTCATGATTGCCAATGCAGCACTCGGTAACCTGTGGGTGCTGCCTGATTTCTTTCAGTTCATACCGGGTTTCGCAGGTGCTCAGGATTGGGTGGATGCTGCTAACCACTATCTAAGTGATCGGATGCTTTATGCTTCTTCGTACCCGGTGCGACCGTTGAAGCAGAGTGTTGAGGAGTTCGGGAGGTTTTCTTACGAACCGGGTGTGCTGGAGAATTTGATGGCGAAGAATGCGGCTGAGCTGTTTGGGATAAGAATTTAAACTATCAAACCTTTTTAACCGGTAACATAATAATAAAGGGTATGTTGTAGGAAAAGAAAAATTTTGGTCAATATGCATATAAGAAAGGAAAGACTGTGGAATAATGGGAAAGATCAAGGTCTTTATTAGTTCGGTCATAGAAAATTATAAAGATCGTAGAGATGCGGCGGAAGAAGCCATTATAGAGTTAAGTAGAGATCAAGGCTTCAATTTTGAAGCAATACGCATAGAATCCAAGAAATATCCCGCAGTGAACAAAACTCCCCAAAAGGCGTGTTTAGACGGCGTTAAAGGGTGTGACATTTATCTTGGCCTTTATCCCAAAAATAAAAGCAGCTCTCCCACGGAAGAGGAATTTGGACAAGCTGGTAATGATAAAAAATGTCGCTTTGTTTTTATTGAGAATACCAAGGATATAGATCCCATACAATCTAAATTTTTAAAAGAGTTTAAGGGGTGGGAGTGGGGTCACTTTTATAATGAGTTTGAATCCGGAAATGTAGATCAACTAAAGCATATGGTATATCGTGCATTGCGGAATTTTATGAAAGCTAATTTTGAAGAATGTCGACTAAACTACTTATATGCTATATTAAAACAACATAAACAAATAAATAGACCATGGGAATGTTCACTTCCTGTTAGTGAAATCGTGCAACTTGAATTAATATTAATAGAAGAGAAGCAAGAAGAAAAAGAGCTCTCAACAAAATATGACGAAATTGAAAGACATTTAGAGAAACTTCCAAAAAGTCTATTATTTTCTAATGTAATCAAAGAAAACCAGAGACTGCTGATTATTGGTGATCCGGGAGCAGGAAAAAGTACTTCTCTACAATGGATAACCTACACCTCGGCAGAGCAAATTTTGAGCTCCACGCAAAAAGAACTTCGTGTGCCTATTTATTTGGAACTATGGTCTTATGTTGACAGCCTTTTTGAATTAATTGTGGACTCTTTTAGTGAGAAGGGCATCACCTGTGACGAAGAGACTATAACGGATTGGATTAAAAGAGGAAAATTCTTATTTCTTCTTGATGGTTTTGACGAGCTCGATAAGCCATCAAAATGTTTGAAGGAGATTAAACATCTTATTGCTCTTTCACAAGAGAACCAATTTGTTGTTGCCTCACGAAAAATGGAACAGCTAAAAGATTTACAAATTTTACAATTCAAAAAAGTAGAGGTTAAGCAGCTTTCTGATTCTCAAATAGAACTCTTTATTGAAAAATATCTCGGAAAAGAGAAAGGCAGCAAGTTATTAAAAGAATTAAAGAAGTATAATTTGCTAAAAGAAGCAAGAAACCCACTGATACTTTGGTTCATGATTCTGGAATTCCAGGGAGAGGAATCACAAATATCCATAAATAAGGGGATGCTTTTTAAAAACGTTATAGAGCATCGTTTTTTGAAAGCGTGGGAAAGAAAACACGCAAAAGATGATAACCAGAGATATACGGATCTTAAGATAAATATTCTTTCACAATTGGCTTTCTCTATGATAGAGAAGGAAAATTCAGTAAAAATTAAAGAGATGAAAGCGGAAGAAATTATTTATACCCTTCTTAAAGAAGGTAGAAGAGACTATAAGGAACTAGGATATACTATAAAAGAGCAATTACTCGCGTCTCACATCTTGATAAAAGTGGGTTCTCAAGTAAGCTTTTGGCATAGAAGCTTTAGAGATTACTTTGCTGCTTTAGAATTACTCAAACTGTTTTCGAGAGACCCTAAAGACTTCGTAAAACGATACGCCACGGAGAGATGGGAAGAGCCTATACTCTTTCTTGTTGGAATAATGGATGATCCATCGGATTTTCTTGATCGCTTGGTTCAGCCATTCTGGCGGTATTTTTTGAACTATCGATCCCCCGTCTTCTTTCGACTATCCTTGGCTGCTAAGTGCATAGGGGCAAGCAATAGGGTCGATATTAAAACAGAGCAGAAAGCGATAGAGCAATTGACAAAAATAATACGGATGTACCTATCGAAGGGAAAACTAAAAGTACTCCGATTATCATTTTTCCCTATATTGCTTGATGTTGTCGAAGCCGTTCAAGCATTAGGAGAAACGAAATTAGAAAAAGCCGCAGAACTCCTAGGATGGGTTCTTGAAAATTACTCTGAAAGTTCTCACGGGAGTTATTACCTTGGCCAATGGGCTATCGAAGCATTGCAGGATATGCCACTAACTGAGAAAGCTCAGAATTCGTTGTTATATGCTGCTTTGCGGGATAAAAACAAAGTTGTAAGGATGCATGCAACAGAAATTTTAGGCGGAAGTATGTTACAAGGTATTGAATCAAAACTACTCCAAGTGGTAAGTAACAGAAATGAAAAATGTGAAGTTCGCCGGCGTGCTCTTTATACTTTAAGAGGACACCTTAGCCTAGATACATTTAGCGCTATTTCGATGGAGAAAAAGTATTCTGGTGAGGTTATTGATACAGTGGTACGATTGGCGTTGGAAGAAGAATGTAGAGACTTGAGGGTAAGTGCATGTAACTTCTTGTGGTTTTATCGAGGAGAAGGTAAACAAAAGAAGATGGTTAATCCACTCGTTCTTGCGCTCCTTAAAAATCCTGATGCCAAGATTCGTGAGAATGCCGCATATGCACTGAATTTTCAGTCTAGCCATAAAGTTCGAGAAACTCTTATACAAGCATTGGGCGACGAGGATGCGAAAGTTAGAACATATGTGGCACATACATTAGGACATATTAAAATTAAGGCGAATGAAGAAGAGAACGAGGTGTCGAGGAAATTATTTGGGCTATTTAATGATGAAAACACCGATGTTAGGATAGAGGCGTTATGGACGTTTGGAAGTATCCGGAAAAACCCAACTTCAGAGGAAGTAACTCGACTTATTAATTTGTTGAAAGACGAAGAGCCATTTATTAGGTGGGGCGCTGCGAGAGCTTTAGGGCTTTTGAAAGCGAGAAGTGCCCTTGGGGCATTGATACAGATGGTATGGGACGAAAAGTGCGATTATCCATGGGCTTATGCTATTTGGGGTACTGTTCAAATCGAGCCAGGTTTTTCCGAGGTCGTCAAGGAAAATGGTTGGGAAAATGCGTATATTAAGGATATCCATGACGATGATGCTGATAAACGAATGAAAGCAACAGAATTTTTAGAAAAAATTGGCACTGAAAAATCACTTCCTGCTCTTACATGACTTTCGGCCCCCAAACGGATTAGATTGAACAACATTTAAATACTCTG
>CAZOEM010000274.1:0-4541 GCA_964578735.1 uncultured Halobacteria archaeon
GGGAGAAGGGAGAAGGGAGAAGGGAGAAGGGAGAAGGGAGAAGGGAGAAGGGAGACGGGAGAAGGGAGAAGGGAGACGGGAGAGGGGAGAAGGGAGAAGGGCGATGGGAGACGGGAGAGGGGAGACGAGAGAGATTAGATACACAGATTTTTAAGTTGTTTATGGCTGTGTCTACACCGAACATATCAGATGCAATGCATCGTAAGGGCGTAATGCACGGTATAAAACCGCTATTCGATGACATAAAGCTTGTGGGCAAGGCAGTTGTGGTGCAGACGTTCGAGGGCGACTGGGCGAAACCGGTAGAGGCAACGGATGTTGCGAAAGAAGGAGATGTAATAGTGGTTTATGCCGGCTCGAAGCAGGTAGCAATATGGGGAGAACTCGCATCATGGAGTTGTAAGCAGAAAGGTATTGCAGGTATTGTTATAGACGGCGCGGTACGAGACGTGGCGGAAATAAGGCGATTGCGGTTTCCGGTATTCGCGAAATACGTGGTCCCGAATGCAGGCGAGCCAAAAGGGTTTGGGGAACTAAATGCAGAGATAACCTGCGGGGGACAGGAAGTGGAACCTGGAGATTGGATTATAGGCGACGATAACGGTGTTGTGGTCGTTTCGAAGGCGCGCGCGTATGAAATAGCAAGGCGAGCGAAAGAGGTCTGGAAAAACGAGGAGCGAGTGCGAGAAGAGATAAAACGCGGGAAGACGCTATCACAGGTGTTGGATTTGTATGCGTGGGAGAAGAAATGATACAGAGAGTTGCATGCTTTCACCGGTGAAATCCACCTGTTTTATCGTGTCCAAGAACTTTCTCACTATATATTCCCCCGGAACGGAATATGATCCAACAAGCAATTCCAGCCCATTGAAATTCAATACGCGGAAATAAACGAAATGTAAATGCGAAACTAAAGCTTTTTGTACATTCATACAACTTCAATCTTGCAAGTATACTGCGGAAGTTTCAAATGCCTCTTCGGGTGTACCATGAAAAGTCCCATTGTCGAAAACGCAGGGCTCATACTTATCGTGACGGTATGTGTAAAATGCCATAGACCAGCGATCTTCATTCCCAAAGTAACGCAGGCGACATAAGTGAAAGGGGTTGTTTCGCCGCCGCTCAATGTACTCCTCTCGAGATTCACCAAATACTGAGGGATCAAAATCCAGAGGGACATAGGGCTCTGTATACGCATCTATGTAACACAGATGTCCATGAAAACGAACGTCTATGCGGGTGTACTTCCCCGCGTAATGCTTCTCGGCATACGCCAAAATGCGGTTCTGCGTCCGATCTCTCATGGCTTGTGGTATCTTGACACCACCGGAGTGGGGATCATAGACCCATACCTTCTTCATACTATCCCTCCGCTTCTTAAAGGTCGGGCATTACTTATCATCTTTCGTCTATAAAATTGAAGATATTATATTATATTATAATAAAATAACTTATTGACGCAGATTAACGCAGAAGAAATTAAATCAGTGTAAATCTGCGTCCTAAATTAAATAGGTAGATGTTATACTAGATATACCCGTAAAAATCCGAATGCTTTTATATTCAGAAACTTTGATATAGGATTGTAACTCATATGGGGGGCAGTGCGAAATGACGACATGGACTGAATTGAAGTTTGGAGGAAGGACTTTTTCCCCGGAAGTGCGGAAATTGGACGATATGAAGGAGGTTGTATTAGACAAGCGCTTTTTAGCGAGTGCGAACATGGATATGGAGCTGTATTACATGTTCAGGGAAGTATCAAAGAATGAAGAGGACGCAAAGCGGATAAAGGAAAAAGGGCTGAGATACGACATCACTATTATTCCTCCGAATACGCTCGGCGCGGAATTTGTTAAAACCGCAGGACACTATCATCCCCTTCTACCGGGTTCACAAATAACCTACCCAGAGCTGTACGAAGTATTAGAAGGCAAAGCGCATTATCTTTTACAGCGCCGGGAGGAGGAAAGGGGTACAGAGAAGATAACGGACGTAATTGTGGTAAAAGCGAAAGAAGGAGATAAGGTTATAATACCACCCAATTACGGGCATGTTACGATAAACCCATCTGAAACGACATTAAAAATGGCTAACTGGGTTGCAAGAGCATTCTCATCGATCTACGAGCCGATAAGAGTAAAAGGCGGTGCCGCATACTTCGAGCTGACCAACGGCGAGTTTATTAAGAACGAAAATTATGGGCCTGTGCCTGATATTAGGCCCCTTAACCCGGAGGATACATGGACAAAGCAAATAAAGCTGAGCAAAGAAGTGACAATGTACGAACTACTTCGAGAACCCGAAAAGCTGCAGTTCCTTATTAATCCTGCTGATGTGTTTAATTAACATGCCTACCTCTCCTTTTATACCTTTTTGGAGACGTTCGGAACTACGGATAAGAAAAGAAAAAAATCGAAAGATTTGGTGCACCCCCCCTATAGTTGGGGTATTTATTTCATTCTTTTTCATTCGCTACAATATTTCTATTTTTTAAACCATAATAAAACTCGCAGAAATTATTCCTAAACCGCTGAAACAAATAATAGTCAAAATAAGAATAATCATAGCGGCGAAAAGATTTGCATCGCTCATATTCACCCCGAACAGAAAAACGCCTAACAACAAAAATATCAGAACAAAGGAAAAATAATCACCTCCATAAGGCTCGAGATATAGCACGGCAGCATCTCCTATCATCTTAGCAATAAGATAGAATGTCAAAACCGAGAAGAAGATGCCAAAGAACTGAAGAAAAATGACATTTGCGTGGTATGAGTTTATTTTCATAACATTATTAGGGTTAACTTTATATGCTTAAAACATAGTATACAAGTATATTGCTATATCAACTATTGTAAATAGAAAGTGGGAAACGGTAGAGAAGAAAGGGCAAAAGTGGAAGAAGAAGAAGAAGAAGAGGGAAAAGAAGAATCTTGGAAAGCACTGCCGGAGAGAGACGATGCACAGTTGATAGGTGAATATCAAAAAATTTAGAAGGAAATTTTGAGAGAACCAAACCATAGTTTAAAAAATCCGAGATGCACGGGGATTTGCCCTCAAACTTTGAGAAAGTTTGATCAAAAAAGGACGCTGTGGTAAGTGCATCAAAAGCAAGCGCTGAGGAGGGGCGCTATATAAGTACCCAAAGGGAAAAAAATTAGGAGGTGATATGAAAAAAATGAAAACAAAAACAATAGCATTTTTGGTTATAGCAGCGGTCGTGGTGTCTACGGCAGTAGTGGGAATGGCGATGGCAGCCAAAGATGGACAAGCCGGGAAGAGTAACGTAGCACATCTGTATCTTTACGAGAAAAACGACACTGATTGGACAATAGTTGAAGATGGCGCGTGGGGCAAGATGAAATACAATTTAGAAGGACCTGAATTTGACTTCGTCTTCAACGGACATGAACTTGTGAATAACACGGATTACAGTCTGATCTATTACGCAGACGGTTGGCCAGGGAATAATCCTGGCGCTCTCATCGCCAGTGGAACATCAAATGCTGGTGGCAATATCAATCTGGCAGGTTCTCCTGATCTTGGAATGGACCTTCCAGACTCTGCTGATGCTAATTATCCGGATGGTGCGAAGATATGGCTTGTCTTGTCTGATGACTACGATGGAACCAACACAAAGATGACTGCCTGGGAACCCACAGAATATCTCTTCGAGAACAACTTGATTACCTACGACGATACGGATGTAGAATAGCCAAAGGTAAGGATAAGAAGATAACAAAATTTAATTAAAAGTTAGATATTGCTGCATGGCATAATGCAGTGCAGCAATTGTTTTATTTATTTATATTGCATTTCACAATTACACCAATCACAATGACCTGTGCCGTTCCGCAATTGTGAACATCGTCTCCGGTAGGACGAGTGCCCGTAACATTAACAGAGTTGTTTAGCGCCCCTTCTGCTTCTTTCTCTATGTGTGCAACAAGCCTGATTAAGTGCGGCTATTGCATAGTAAGCATCGTCTATGACTCCATCTCCATGAATGGGTTACCCTTCTGTTGATACCGTACTATTCCGCGTGCCCGCAGCACCCGGGTCTATGTGTGCAACCAGCGTTAGCGTCTTTGATTCGCCCGCAGCCAAAGGGCCTATATCGGTCCATGTAATTCGACCTGCAGTGACGTTCGCTACGGGAGTGGCGGAGACAAAGCTCATACCCTCCGGCAGAGTCTCCACCACAGTGACAGGAGGGAGTATGCAGTCCCCTGTATTTCGGACGTATATTTCGTATGTCACATCTGTACCAGGAGCACCTTCGGTTGGTGTTGCAGTCGTATTCACAGATATGGCTGGTGAGAGTGCGGTTATCGCATAGTAAGCATCGTCTGTGACTCCATCTCCATGAATGGGTTTCCCTTCTGTGGATACCGTACTATTCCGCATGCCGAAAGCACCAGGATCAATGTGTGCAACCAGTGTTATCGTTTTCGATTCACTAGCAGCTAAAGGTCCTATATCGGTCCATGTAATTTGACCGGCAGATACGTTCGCTACTGGAGTGGCGGAGACAAAGC
>CAZOEM010000275.1:0-4533 GCA_964578735.1 uncultured Halobacteria archaeon
GGGTTAATGTGTTTGATTGGGAGGACGATAGGAAAGGGTTTGGAGAGATTATGAGCAGGGGCGGGTTTGATTGTGTTGTGGGGAATCCGCCGTATGGTGCGGCATTTGATGAACAAGTGAAAAATTACATAAATTCAAAATGCGTTCATCAAGACTATCAACTCGATAGCTATTTGGTTTTTATGGAGCAGTCCTTTAACCTACTCACGAAAGATGGATACTATGGTATGATTATTCCCAATACTTGGCTAACAAACCTTTTGTTTAAAAATATCAGGATATTTGTTTTTTCTGAAAAATCTGTCCGCGATATTTGTCATTTCAAATCACGTGTATTTCCAAACGTGACGGTAGATGCTGAGATCGTAATTATTCAAAATACGCTGCCAGAAAATGTACAGACTCATATCTCCATTTTGCATAAGGATGGGACCGAAACATCACATATGGCAAAGCAGAACCGGTGGAAAGAAGCAAATGGTGATACTGTTAATATTTTCATTACACCAGAGGAACAACTCTTATTTGACAAGGTATTGAGCAAATCAAAACGGCTAGATGACTTTTGTAAAGTTGTGGTGGGCATAAAACCCTACCAAACGAACAAGGGGAAACCAAAGCAAATCAGAGAAACCGTCAAGAACAGGTCTTTTGATGCAAGTTACAAAAAGGACGCCACATACCGCCAATACTTACGTGGTAAGGACATTGGCCGATTTGCTATTTCCCCTTTGGAAGAACGTTGGATAAGTTATGGTGATTGGCTTGCTGAGCCACGCTACACAGCCAATTTTGACGTTCTGGAAAAACTTATGATTCGACAAACAGGTGACAGCTTGATTGCTTGCTACGATAACCAGCAGTTTTTGTGCTTGAACAATATGCATGTCATCACACCTTTAGATAATAATGAGCACAATATCAAATATTTTCTTGGAATTATCAATTCCCGACTGTTAAATTTTATCTATGAAATTTTCAATCCTGAAAAGGGAGAAGCACTAGCCGAAGTAAAAAGAACAAATGTGGCTCGTCTTCCAATCCTCACCATTGACTTCTCAAACCCAGCAGAAAAAGCGCAGCACGATAAACTTGTAGCTTTTGTTGAGAACATGCTCGAACTGCAGAATAAATACCAAGAGGCGAGAATGGAGCGAGATAAAGAGCTTTATGAACGGCAGATAAAGATTGTTGATGCGCAGATTGACAGGCTGGTTTATGATTTGTATGGGCTGATGGGAGAGGAGATAAGGGTTGTTGAAGAAGCGTGAAATGAAATATAAATGGGAACAATATAATTGGTGGATTTATTGCGTGATTATTGCCATAGCAGTCTTTTTAATTTTATATTGCTATCTTGACACAGAGCAAGGTAATGCAAGGTACATATTAAATGCAATCTCTCAAGGTTTGGCTGCCATACTTGCTTTGGTGTTTACGATTACATTGGTAGTATCGCAGATGACAAGAAGATACACTGCGATGGATAAGATTATATTTAGACATGAAACCATCTTGTTAATGATTGTTTTTGGTATTGGGGTTGTTACGCCACTTTTAGTTCTTAAGCGTGGCTTTTGGGGACAGAGTGTAAACTTATCGATTGCTGTTGCAGTCTTCTGTGTCTTTTCATTACTTCCGTTTTTAAAAGGCGTCAATGGTGTGTTGAAATATGACATTGGGATAGTAAATCTAGACGAAGAGATCATGGAGGCAATTGAGTTGGGATACAAACCAAGGGCTCTAAACAAAATCAGGGAATTGAATGAGATAGGTGAAAGTGCAGTTAGAGAATATCGTGAAGATGTAATATCGCTCATTTCACGTGTTCTATCAAGGGTTGGTATAGGATCTGCTAAAGAAAAACTTTGGTATGTAACTTATCAGGTTGTTTGTATATTGAATAACATAGGGGTCAAAAGTGTTAAAAAGGGATTTAAAGACAATTCAGCAATAGACGGGTTAAGAATGATTGCAGATGAAACATTAACAGATGAAGTTGGAGGTGACTTTAAGAGTGCGGTAATTGTGGAAGTGCTTAAAGGGCTGAGTGATATAGGGGTGAAAGCCGCAGAGAAAGGATTAGAGGATATAATAAAAGATGTTGCAGAGCACTTAACTTATGTTGGTAAGGAGAGTAAGAATAAAAAAGCACTGATCTGGTTATGGTGCTTGGGCGCGGCTGTGACAAAATACATGAAAGGATATGTTGTCGAGGACATTGTCATCAGGAATATTAAAGAATTGGAAGAAACTATCAGTGGGGATTGGTTGCCGTTAACGGAAAGACTTTGCAAAGAACAATATCCTGACTTAAAAGATGCATTTGAAGAATTTAAAAGCAGATATAAAACAGAATAGATAGACGGAAAAAAATGGTCCCATTACTTCACAAGCCCCACCGACAAAGCCCAGCACGATAAAAGCATAGCTTTGGTCGAAAAGATGCTTGCACTGCAGAAGAGATACGTCGAGGCGAGAATGAGCCGCGCTAAAGTACTTTAGAGCGACAGATAAGAATTGTTGATACGCACAGGCTGGTTTATGATTTGTATGGGCTGACAGAGGAGGAGGTGAAGGTGGTGGAAGAAGTGATAGTATAAAAGTATTTCAGATATTTTCTACCGTGAATCTTATGATTTGATTCAGTACTTCTTCAATTTTTCTTTGGTTCTCAAAACGATTTGTTCTTTCTTTGATTTCTTTTGCTATGAAGTTGCCTATTTGTTCTCCAAATTCTCTTTTGTCTAAATCCGTACCTGTTTTTTCTTTGACGAACTTACCTAAATTTCTATTGTTGGCTCTACATTCTTTAATCTCATCAGATGTTATGTTAAATACATAACCGTATTTTTCGCCATATTTATTTAATTCGCTCGATAATTCTTTGTCGTCAGTAATGTTGTCATACTCAAAACTTTTATTCCAAAGGTGGTATTTTACTGTATGTTCATTAATCATTTCTTCTATATTGGCACTTATATCCCCCCCTTTATTTTTAATGATGCTCACAACATCCTTCATCATTTTTTCAATCTCCTCGTCGGGCTTTTCAATTAACTTTTTTATCCAGCTTCTTTTATTTCCTTCATTATCAAAAATAAGGAATACTTTAGTCCTTTCTGGATGGATATAATACTTTTTATCCATAGAATAAACATCAGGCGTTGCGTAATCAATTATTAGCTCCCTTGGATCCCTATCCACCCCTAGAATATTTATAATTTGTATGTCATAGCTCTCAAGTGAAATGTCCATGGCATTGGCGATCATTGGAAAAGCAATTTCTTCAGTATATCCTTCTACAATTAAGACGAGTCTGGGCCTTGGATTTATCCCATAGTCACGTAGGAGCCTTATAAGAATATCTCTATCAACATAATTCAACTCTTTGCCATAAACTCGTACTTTACCACGTCCTTGCAATGTATCGGATATACTTCCTGTTTCTAATTGCTTTTCGCCAGTTAAATCTTCCAACAATAACGCTAACATATCGGATATAAGATAGAAATCTTGTACCAATAGTGCTTCACCTTTAAGTTTTTGTCTTTTGTCATATTTGATGTACTTAATCAAGTCATACCAGTGTTTCAAAGGATCAATAAAGAGTCCATAACTTCCAATACGGTCCCTATACCCTTTGATTACTTCCACTTCTAAACCTAAAACACTAACAATCTCTTTTGGTATAATCCTTTTCTGAAGGTCATCCTGTTTTTCAAATAGGCTAGTAATATGATACTTATCACCAGTTACGCTTTTATCGCCCGGTTGTTTAACAATTGGCAGATATTTATTTTGAATAAAAAGCAGGAGTTCAACAACCTTCTCATGTTTCTTTGAGTTTTTTCTCAAATTCTCCAGATAATCGCTCATAAATTTTTCCCATTTTCGGATACTTATTACTAATTCATCATCTTGCTGAGGAATGCTTAAGGGGGATAGTCGTAATTCTACTTCTAATGCCTTCTTCAAACAATAAATCTGATAAGGATGATAATAGGTGCGGATAACTGCTCTTGGATACTCTGTTCTTGTTTCATAAAATGTCTTCCAAGGGACAAATTCGTTTTGGTGAGGATCAATTACCAGGTTATTTCCATATGATTTTTTCAGGTCAGTAGTGTTAGTTATTACATAGTAACCGTCCACACGCATTATGGGCTTGAGACGCCCTTCTTGTTCTAAATGCTCCAAATATTCCCTATTAACAGTTAAACCCCGTTTTTTGCAATATTCGATGAAGTTGTCAACTTCTAAAGGGAAATTTTGATAAAAAGCCTCTTGAAGGATTAGTTCTTTTAGGTTCATGTTTCTAAGTAGCACTCGTGTTTATTTATTTTTCAGTTTCATTTGTACATGTAAGATACTCCTTTATCGTAGTTCTAATCTCAACGCTGACGTTTGTTTAAGATGCTACACAAATGCTTGGACGGCAGAAGAACACCACGAGACGAGAATGGACCGCGATAAAGAGCTTTATGAACGGCAGATAAGAATTGTTGATGCGCAGATTGACAGGTTGGTTTA
>CAZOEM010000276.1:0-4516 GCA_964578735.1 uncultured Halobacteria archaeon
AATAGATTTCCACCATGATGCCATTCTTTGTTTTCGAGAAAATGTGTGACAACTTTAGAATATGCTTGATGTCGTTGAAAAAAAATCACAATGGTCCAACGATTTGAATTTTGACTTTTTGCTCTTTGCAAGTTGCACCCTCACGTCCAGTTCCTTCATTTGCGTAGCCCACGATTGGTCACAGTTACGACCCAGCCTTATCAAACGTCCATCAATTAATCGCAGAGCCTGATAAGTCCATACACACTTTTGTGACGCTAAAAAGGACATTCTTTCACCGAAAGTCATGATAGGCATAGTTGTTACATATTAACAAATATGCATGAAAGAGTAGTGTTTACCTCTTTTCTAAAAACTACATGCTATGTCGCTATTTAGCTTAAGTTTACGAAAATGGTTGTTTACGATAGATATTATTGTTGTTTGAATTCTCAAGCCAGATGCCATTATACCTCTTGTTTGAGGCATTATTCTTGATTATTTTATTCTGAGTGGAACCATTTGATACAATTCCACAATTCTCATTCGAGAATGCGATGTTGTTTAAAATTATGTTTTGACATGAGTTTGATAAATATCTACCCTGGGAGTTACCGGAAACAATATTATTAGAGATATTACAGTTTTTTACACCAGCGATAAAAATACCACAATTCTCAGATCGAATAGTTAAACGCTTGTTCATCCATTTCTTATGCCCCCTTCTTATAATTCATCCCCATTTTATTGCTGGTATTCATCCCTTATACTTTTTTCGGTAGTGTGCGATAGCGTTTTCGACATCATGCATCTTCATCGTAACTATGCAAATTCGTTTTAACGAATTCACTCAACTCTGTTTCAACCACATCAAGCGCCAATTGCGCAGACGATTTTATCTCCATCCGCGCCTCTATCATGTTCATTGTATAATCCGCTTTCAACCGTTTATAACCACCGCCAGTGATATTCAACAAAACTTTATCCGCTTTTCCAACAACGCCCCTATCAACCGCAGTAATCAAAGATGCAACTGCTACTGCCGCTGCGGGGTCTAAGTCTATCCCCTCCTCTGTTTCAAATAACTTCTCCGCCACTCGGCTCTCTTCATTTGTTATCCCGTACACCGTACCCTGCGTGCCCACAAGCATATCATAAACACCCCCTTTGATACTATAAGGCGGATTCCTCGTAGAAAGCACATCCGAATACATCGCCTTTATCGACTCGCCTGCGTTCATCATATCTTTATCTGCGATTATCTCTGCTCTGCCTGCTTGCCATGCGTTGAAGATTGGTGCGAACGGCAGATTCTGCGAAATGTGTATTCGCGGCATCTTCTCCCCGAATCGAGCATCGGCAATCAGCCGGATAAACGCTTCCCATGCCGCAATAGCGCCCGTGCCACTGCCTACCGCCTGAAAATAATGATCGGGCAACGTACGCATAAAGAATGCCGCTTCTAGCTCCACTACGCCCATGCCATCCCGTCTCGCTACGTTTTTCACGCCGCCCTCGGCAATCAGCCCTTCTAGCTTCACTACCTCGTTACTTATCGCAATCGCATCAGAATAATCGCCATCTACTGCAATTAAGAATATACTGCTCTGGTTCTCAGGTGCTGTGGTTGTCCACATTCTGTGAACACTGCTCTTAGGCACAATTGCTATCACTGGCATTCCTGTCATGGCAGATACCTCTGCAAACGCTCTGGAAGTGTTACCGGCAGAAGGTATGACCAATATCTTCCCGCTCTTCTCTTTTGCGCGCAAACAGGTAGGTGATGCTTCTAACTCCTTGAACGAGCAGGTCTTCATGAATGCCCCTTTCTCGGGCCAGTAACCACTGAATCCGATAAACAAATTATTCAAGCCCAGTTCTTTTCCAAGCCCCTCGCTTTTGTATGTTATCGGGCTTGCACCTATCGGCATTGCCGCATCCACCGGCAGCCAGTCTATGTAGTTGAACATGCCCCTTCCTATGAGTTTTCGTATCCTCTTCGTCTTATACTCGGTTCTTAATAGCGAATCATGCCCTTCCGGGCATATATTCGTGTATCTGTCCAAAATTGCTTTACCACATTCCAAACATCGCAGTTGATATTTCGTATTCGGTTTTGAGGTTTTAGGTTTTAGGTTTGAGGTTTTAGTGATTCGTGTGTCAAAGTTTAAATTTGCGTTTTTCATTTTCAATAGGATAAAGAGATATGCTAATGCGAAAGAACTATTAATCGCCGATATATCTCAACGTTTTTACAATTATAGCAGTTGCTGGATTGCCACTAATTGTTATTGCCTGGGCACGATGTCTTCCTGTTGTAGAAACAGCCGTAGGTTTTGTAGAGCGCTCGAAGACACAATATATCTTCTCCCCGATTATCGTATCGTTAAGTCCGTCGTAAGCTGGCATTTAACCCTCCCCAATTTTACCTTCTCTTCGCAGTTTGTCAACAATTTCGACTAACAGTCTGACATCGCACCTGATATTTTTATGTAGCTCTATGATGTCTGATTTTTTATGTGCTCGCATGTATTCTAACACCATTTGCTTAGCTGTTTCTTTGCTCATCTCCTCAACTATCACTATCGCTGGAATGGTAGTTGACGCATTTTGCTCTTTCACGCTCCCTATTACCCTGTTGGCTTTTATCCGTGTAGAATACATTAGAAACCACAGCCCAAAGAACAAACCAAAAAAGGTCCCCATAAGGAGAAAATATGTTATTGCCCAATTGATTGAGGTATGGAAAGCGTGAGCTAAAACAAGAACCAAAAGTAATCCTATCCAAGAAAGCACGCCAGCACATAAAAGAATAAAAAATGCCCAATCTTGACCTTTCCATTTATTATTCTCGCTTGGCCAGAAAGTCAAATATTTGTAGTCTTTTCCCTGTTTTGCCTTTCGCATATTAGCATAAGTCCCTACTATAACCCCCATTAGTACCGCAACAGTTCCAATGATTCCGCAAAGATACCCTAAATTTACTTGCCACATAACACTTCCCTGTTTCTTTATTTAACATGGTAATATAAAAACCCTAATGCTATAAATTAATAACGTGAAGTGGGAATATATATATAGTTTGCAGCAGTAACTATAAAACAGGCAAAGAAATGGATTTGAGATTGGTATTAAAAAATATTTGGCAAAAATGGAAGAAGTTTTGGGAGCTAATAAGCTATATTATTACAAAAGCGCTTCTTTGCATCATGTATTATACCGTGTTCACACTTTACGGGTTAGTAGCGAAATTGATGAGGAAAGATTTACTTGATCTGAAGATGGAGGATAATGTGGTGTCATATTGGAAGGAAAAAGAGAAGATAGAAGAGGAAACGTACAAACAATATTAGTTAGGTGGTGTGTAAATGTACATATTGGGCATATCCTGTTATTATCATGACGCGGCAGCGGTACTAATGAAAGAAGGTAAGATAGTAGCAGCGGCTCAGGAAGAGCGGTTCACGCGTAAAAAACATGACGACTGTTTCCCTGCGAATGCTATAAAATTCTGTTTAGCGCATGAGGGGATAACATCCAGGCAACTTGACTATGTGGGTTTCTATGATAAGCCGCTTGTCAAGTTTGACCGGATACTCGAGACTTTTATATCCGTTGCACCGAAAGGGGTACGGTTTTTCATGCTGGCGATGCCTATCTGGCTACAAAAAAAGCTGTGGATTAAAGACCTTATAAAGACGGAACTGGAATACGATGGCGAGATAATATTCACGGAACATCATCAATCGCATGCCGCGAGTGCGTTTTTTGCTTCGCCGTTTGAAGATGCCGCGATATTAACCGTGGACGGCGTGGGCGAATGGACTACAACCTCTTATGGCTATGGCAGCGGGAATAAAATTACATTAACGCATGAGATCAAGTTTCCGCATTCGCTTGGGCTGCTTTATAGCGCATTCACACAGTATCTTGGATTCAAAGTGAATAGCGGAGAGCAGCATCACCGCGATATAGCAATGAGCATCCAGCGGGTGACGGAAGAAGCAATGCTTAGGATGGTAAATCACCTATACGATGAGACAGGACAAAAGAACTTGTGTATGGCAGGTGGTGTGGCGTTGAACAGTGTAGCAAACGGCAGGATTATCCGCGAGACACCATTTGAAAATGTATTTATCCAACCGGCGGCTGGAGATGCCGGGGGGGGTAGGCGTAACAACATTTATCTGGTTTGATATTTTAGGTAATAAGCGCGATGTCGCGCAAAGAAGCAATCCGAGCACATTAGGTCTGGAAAAGGATTTGATGCAGAATTCGTATTTAGGTCCTGAATATTCAAGAGCGGAACTAGAAATATTTTTAAAGAAAAACGAATTAGTGTATGAAGAGTTTGACCGTGAAGATATTTTGAAAAGAACTGCGGAGATTATTGCCGATAAACGAGTTGTTGGATGGTTCCAGGGTAGAATGGAGTGGGGACCGAGAGCTTTAGGGAACAGGAGTATTCTTGCAGATGCACGCGATAAAGCGATGCAGGAGATTGTCAATCTAAAAATCAAATTTCGAGAAAGTTTTA
>CAZOEM010000277.1:0-4511 GCA_964578735.1 uncultured Halobacteria archaeon
ATCATCCCAATGGGCGGTTTGCCAAAAAAGGTTGTGAATGGTGTTCTTTTCAACACATTCCTTATTTCATCGGTTGTTTATTTTTTAATGCATTTAAAACGGTCTAAAAAGACCAAAGGCACCTGTAATCCCTCCTAGCATATGCAAAATAGAGTGAATATCTTTTTATTATATCTTAAGCTAATAATAAAAGCTCTTTATATCCAAGTTTCAGCATAAATATAGGCTATGAAGGTGTAACTAAAATGAATGACTGCTTAATGGAGGCCATATCATTCTCAAACGATATAACTACCTCTTTAAGGGAAAAGAAGCGGTGTGTAGAAAAGATATAAGATAAACATCAAGATTTATAAAGGCTCCTGATGAAATTGTATTTGCAGGAGGTGAATTTCAATCCGAAAAGAAGCACCGGCTATGATTCCGTTGTACAGCAAATCTCAAAATACCCGGAAGTGCAGTCGGTGCGATTGGTTTCCGGTGAGTATGACCTATCGGTGTTAGTATGAGGAAGGACGATGCACGAAGTTGCGTATTTCGTTGCGGAAAAGATAGCACCGCTAGAACTAGTTTTCTGCGTAAATCCGTGTCCTAAATTAAAGTTATAGGTAGAAGTTATACTTGATAAACATTGAAAAACACAAAATATAAAACGAGGAAGGGGACAAGTCCTTTTGAGTTCAAAACGCTCATTAGCGCTATCTGTTGAACTTTGACTTTTGCATTTTGCAGTTTTAATTTCGCGTTATCTGCTCAAAAATCCACATGTTTTTGAGGTGATATGCGTTATGTATTTATATGCCGCTATAGCTATATAATATAAAGTGAATACTTGTGGAAGCTGCTTCTATTACATTGCCCCAAAGGCTTGAGGTAAAATCAAGGGAAAAAGCAGAGAAGAAGTGAAAAGGTTTATAGAAAAGTTAAAAGAATAGACAAAAAAGGGTTGAACTAAATGATAGAAATATGTATATATGGTAGGGGCGGGCAAGGGGCAGTAACATTAGCGGAATTAGTCGCACATGCGGCTATTTCAGAAGGCAAACATGCGCAATCAATGCCTTCTTTTGGGCCGGAACGAAGAGGGGCGCCAGTTCTTGCGTTCTTGCGCGTGAGTGAAACGGAACGAATAAAAATTAGGGCTGAGGTTACAGAACCAGATGTGCTGATCGTGCTCGATCCTGGTTTGCTTCAAGTTGGCGATGTCGTTTCGAGGCTGAAAAAGGACGGTGCTGCAGTGATCAATACAATGAAACCGCATGACGAAATGAAATCGAAACTCAGCGTGAATAAGTTGGCGACCGTGGATGCAATGAGCATCGCAAGAGCGATCCTGGGCTTGCCTATCGTTAATACCACAATGTTAGGCGCGATGATAAAGGCAACGGGAATAGTTAAGTTGGAGTCATTAGAGGCCCCGCTGGAAGAGCGGTTTGGTAAAGTTGCTACGAAGAATATGGAAGCGATGAAGAAAGCGTATGCGGAGACGGTGGTGAGCTAAGCAAAGTGTGAATTGTAAATATAAAAGATAACAGGGGAAATTAGCCATATCCTCTTTTCCGGATGGTTTCCATCATTTATTGTGCATGCTCCCCTGTGGGTCATGAAAGTTTCTTTATGTAACTCCGCTTTTTTAAAATGAGAATGAAGAGCATATTCGTTTTAGAGGAGCAGGCAATAGGGCAAATTGCCGCTGGCGAGGTTGTAGACAGGCCCGCATCGGTGGTCAAGGAGTTGATAGAGAATTCTATAGATGCGGGAAGCACGCATATAGTCGTAGAGGTGGGTAATGGCGGAAGCGATTATATCAGGATAACAGATGATGGCAGTGGCATTTGCGAAGAGGATACAGAAGTTGCATTCGAGAAACATGCAACGAGCAAAATAAAGGGTATAAAAGACCTGGCTTCTTTACATACGCTCGGATTCCGCGGTGAGGCGTTGCCGAGCATAGCCGCGGTGTCGAGGATAGAGCTGAATACAAGGCACAGAAGCGAAGATTTTGGCTCTTTTCTTAACTTAGAAGGCAGCGTGCTAAAAGAAAGAAGAAGAATCTCCCGGAGTGTTGGTACTACCCTGGAAGTCAAAAGCCTATTTTATAACCTCCCTGCACGAATCGGCACCATTAAATCTAAATCCACTGAACTACGACACATAGTAGATGTGTGCATAAATTACGCAGTAATCAATCCGGCGATAAAATTTGAACTCTTTCATGATGATAAAAGTATTATAAGCACGTTAGGCAATGGGAAGATGCGAGATGCTATTGTCAATACCTATGGTAGTAGCATAGCTAATGATCTTATCGAGTTAAAAGAGCCGGATTCCTCTACCTGTTTTAACGTCCGCATAGAGGGTTATATCTCCAAACCTGTGGCATCATACGGCACAAAAAAGCACCTGTTTACATACGTAAATAAGCGTTTTGTACGAAGCGAGCTCATGGAGAGAGCGATAAAGAGAGGTTACATGTCTCTGTTACCGAAGTACGCCTACCCGTTTGCTGTTCTCGCTCTTTCCATTGATCCGGGCGAAATAAATGTGAATATCCATCCGAAGAAACATGAGATACGGTTTTACCATTCTGATGACGTTTTCCATTTTATCCTTGGTGCGATCTCCACGACCTTACGCCAGGCGGATTTGATTCCCGAAGTGGTACAGCGCGAAAAGGAGGCTGCAGAAGCTATTGCTCTCTGCGGTCGCTCGGAAGAGAAGAAAGCACCTGTAAGTGAGCAAACTTCCTTTCAAGTGGACATGGATGCAGATGAGCCGGACGGAACCAGTTTAGACATCCGTTCCCTTCCGCTATATCAGGTACTCGATAGCTATATCATAGCGCAGAGCGATTCCGACGATGTAATTATGATAGATCAGCATGCCGCGGCAGAGCGAGCGAATTTTGAGCGGTTGATCGAGCGGTATGGCCATCGAATAGATAAGCAAACGCTTTTAAGACCTTACGTGCCTGAACTCAGCCCACATCAATTTTATCTGATCCGAGAGAACGAGGAAGCACTTAGAGATATGGGCTTTGATATAGAGCGACTTGGCGATGACAGTTATATTATAAGGGCGATTCCTGTTGTCTTTCATGGTATGATCGGAGAAGAGGAGGTAACAGAGGTAATAGTGCAGTTAGTGGAGGAGAGTGGTAAAAGAGAAGAGCGGATAAAGGTTCTGTTCAGCACTGCTGCGTGCAAAGCGAGCATAAAGGCGGGCGAGAAACTGTCTTATGATAGTATGCGGGCGATAGTGGCTGGCTTGAAGAACGCGAAGCTACCTTTTACATGCCCGCATGGTAGACCAACAATGATCCGACTGACGAAAAAAGAGATAGAGAAGAGGTTTAAGAGGCGGTAGTTAGGCTCTTTCATGCAACATGACTCTGGGCACCGTATGGTGTTGACCAGGTGTAAAAAGCCTTATTTATATATTACTTTGACCTTTTCGTTAATGATGCGTGGAATCTCAAACTCCAAGCTCATATCTAAGATATAAAGTCTTGTTACTGCTTTTACATCGGCTACCAGGATAAAGCGGTGATCTTTTAATTCAATACCTTTCAGAGCAGAATTACTCACGATTTCAGACTTATATACAGCAAGATCGACAGCGCTACAAATTCAAACACATCTGGTACTATTGCAAAGAATCCCATGATCGGCAGACGGCGAAAGCCCCACATACCAGGTACGAACGGATTCGAAGTTAGCGCCTGCATAATCAGGAGAACGATAAAGGCAATCAGCCCCATTGCGAATTGCGATTTTATCTGTCCGTAATTCTTTGCATAGAGGAAAAGCAAGCACAATAGTAGTACAAGGTTTCCAAGCGTTATCAGCGCTTTGATATTGACAAGCAGCATGTTTGGTCGCACGCCTTCGAGCGGTTGCTTACCTCCAATAAGTTGCGTGCCTTCTTGCATGCCCCGGGGGGATTGCATGCCGAAATTGCTCAGGGCTGATACCACACCGATTGCTACCACGACCATCGCCAGAATCATTAAACCCGTAGCTAACTTTGTTTTCATCTTCTTGCCTTACCCTATTTCTTTGTTATCTGTATCTTTTTCGCTTTTAAATTTATCCCACATTTTATCCAAATGGTCTTTAAAGACTTCATAATCTTCCTCCATGTACGAGGATAAGAAATACACGGTGCCATATCTATCTCCTGCTGCTGTAATTATCTTGTTATCCCGGAGGACCTTAAGATGGTGCCTTACTGTTTTGTAATCCAAACCAAGTAACTCAGTCAACTGATTAGCATTAGAAGGCCTCTCCTTTAACGCCCTAATTATACGAGCACGATTCACACCGCCTCTAGTACCAACAATCAGCCACCAAATTACTCGTTTCATTGACCTCAACCATCATTTAAGCATTAAATGGGTGTCGGAGGTAATAAATCTTCAATTGCATAATAGGTATTTGTATAGGTACGATTGAGGATGGGTGATGGGTGATGGGTGATGGGTGATGGGTGATGGGTGATGGGTGATGGGT
>CAZOEM010000278.1:0-4505 GCA_964578735.1 uncultured Halobacteria archaeon
AGAATGACGTTGATGCAATTACAAAACCTGCAGGCGTGGAATATAAAACAACGGGTAGTGCGCCGCTGATAGCGGTGCTATTGAGATTGATGCGCGCGGACATGATCTTCACTACAGTTATAGCGGCGATTATCATTTTCGGGCTATTAGCATTACTGGAGCGGTCGTTCACAAAAGGTTTCCTTGTGTTCCTGCCACTGATTTTTGGTATTACCTGGACTTTCGGAACAATGGGATTCCTTGGAATACCCATATCTATCAGCACGGTTATGATAGGTTCTGTTATCATCGGTTTGGGTGTCGAGTATGGGATATTCATGGTCGCGAGGTATTATGAAGAGCGTAATAAGTATGCCTCAAAAGAATCGCTAAAGATTGCGGTCTCTAATATAGGTGCATCCACGTTTGGGTCTGCGGCAACGACAACTGCAGCGTTTTTCGCGTTAACGCTTGCAGCGATGCCGATGATTCAGCATTTGGGGCAGTCGCTCGCTTTAGGGATAATCTTCTGCTGGATCGCTGCGGTGGTAGTAAATCCATGCTTTATCATTTATGAAGAGCGTATAGAAGCACGAATAATAGTCGAATGGCTACAGAAATGGGTGAGGAATAGATAATGAGTGATAAACTGAATAAATTTGGTAAAGAGACGTTGGAGAAGTATGCATGGTTTGTAGCACGTAGGTCTCTCATTGTCCTGGTCATATTTTTTTTATTTACCCTTTTCATGGGTTATCAAGCTGCCATGATGGAAACAGTGGGGACGTCACAGGAGGATTGGCTTCCAGAGGATATAGAAGTGGTAGAGACATTCGAGCTAATATCCGACCAATTTGCAGGTAGCTTCTCCAAGACAACTATTTCCGTACAGATAGACCCGAGATATGCAAGATCAGAAGAGATACGGGATGTCCGAGACCCGGAAGTACTGCGATACGTTGATTTGCTCTCCGAACACGCAAAACTCGTTTATGGTGTGGTGGGTGCGAAAAGTGCTGCTGATGTGATAAAAGACGCAAATAACGGCAGAATACCAAGTTCTTTGCGAAGTGTTAAGTCGCTTTTGGAAAAGGACGAAAAGGCAGATCAGATGCTGGACAATTATATTAGCGATGATTACTTGATGTGTTTGGTAAGGCTTGACATATTAGATGATGTTGATGCCGAAGAAGTAGTTGGCGAACTAAGAGAGGTAATATTGATAAAGAAACCGCATGGTGTGTCGGTGGCGCTTACCGGTGGTCCTGTAAGAGAGGTAGCGATGCAAGAACTCGCGCAGGAAACAATGGGTCTAACTTCTTTTGTCAGCTTTGCTTTGATAATACTTATTCTTATTATTCTTTTCACATCGGTTAAATACGGGCTTATTCCTTTGTTAACCATTGTCTTTGGCATTATATGGGCGACAGGCACGTTAGTTTTGGTGGGTTTTGAAATAACGCCACAGACATCCGGTGTGATGGCGATGATAATGGGTATAGGTATAGATTTTGGTATTCAAGTTACAAAACGGTACAGATATGAGCTGCAAACGCAAAAACGTGAGACTGCTATGGTTGATACGATCAAGAATGTATTCTATCCGATGACGATAACGACGTTAGCAGCGGTAATAGGCTTTAAATGCCTCTCACTTGGTGAATTGCCAGTGATGGAAGATATGGGGACAATGATGGCAACGGGCGTCATATTCTGTATGGTTGCTGCCTTAACTGTGGTGCCCGCTGTTCTGGTGTTGTTTACGAGGAGGAGAGAAAAAAGATGTAAATAAATAAAATTATTGGTCTTATTTCGTACAAAGATTCGTTTCGCGTGAGAAGAGAAGAGAAGATTGGAATAGCGTTCATGTTAAGGAACGGATGGGATGAGTGCACGCTTAGTCTGTGCCAGTCCGGGAGATGGCGTTTTTACCGCTGTTGAGAAAATTACCAAGGAGGGAATCGGAAGATTACTTGTAATGAAAGACGATACGCTGGTGGGGATTGTATCGCGTAGCTCTATTATGGCGGGGGCGATAAAGAGGTTGTTCGCTTGACTTCATAGATGGCTTAAGAGAAGCAATAGTTTCAATATCGCAAGCCGCTTCTGGTTACGTATCAGACAGGCGAAGAATTTTATTTTTCATTGTGTTTGACATTTTTGTCGATAATACTGCTAACATTTGTGAGAGGGAAATAGTATTTAAGGAAGCAAATTAATTCAATATGGAGTTGAAGAGATGAGCGATAATGAAGCAGATAGGGACCTAATTGCATATTGTGGTCTTTACTGTGGCGATTGCTTTGCCCACAAGGGAACGGTTGCGGATTTAGCAAGAGACCTCCGAAAAGAATTGAGGCAGGCAAAGTTTGATAAGACTGCAGAATCTTTGTCTGAGATTTCATTCTTCAAGGTATTTGAAAACTACGGGCAGTGCTATGAAGTGTTGGGTGCATTAGTAAAATTCCGGTGCAATAACGTATGTCGGGGTGGTGGTGGTCCGCCGTTCTGTAAGATACGAAAATGCAGCCAGAAGAGAGGTATTGAAGGCTGTTGGGAATGCAACGAATTTGAGACCTGTGAAAAGCTGGACTTTTTGAAGCCGGGTCACGGGGATGCGCATCTAAAGAACTTAAGGAAGATTAAGAAACAGGGGATTGAGAAATTCCTTGGAGAGAAGAGGTATTGGTATAATAAGATGAAGTAAAAAAACCTTTCTTTCAAAAATAAAGCTTTACCAAAGAAACATTATACTTTATATATTCTCTGAAGTAAATAACAATGTCAGTTCTCTATCAACCAGTTAAATGCAAGTCCTTTTTGCATCACTTCAACAAGAAGTTCCTGCCGTTTAATTGGGGTGCAAGCCCTTATCGCGGCTGTGAGCATTCCTGCCCCTACTGTTTCACGCGCTACACGCATGAATACCTCGGATACAATTCCAACACCGAGTTTGATAACAAAATCGAACCTGATTTTACGTGACCGCGACATACTCTCGGAAATGGCAACACGTACGATACTGCTCGTCAATGTTACAATATCCACGCTGGACGATAATATTCGCAGTAAAATCGAGCCGCGAGCGGCAACGATTGATGAACGCCTCGATGCTGTGAAACAATTATCAGATGCGGGCGTAACAGTTGGCATATTTAACTGATGACTGCGATAGCATAAACGGCGTGGTGAAAGCAGTAAGAGATGCAGGGGCAAAGGATATGGTCCCAGGAGTTTTGGAGCTGAGGGCATCATGTAGAAATCGTGTGTTGTCCCTCATTAAAGAAGAATTTCCTGATTTACTTCCAAAATATCTCGCACTTTATAAGACGGCATACGCACCAAAGGACTACACCGGGAAAATCTACCGGACTGTTGAAATCGCACGGAGAAGTTGTGGCTTTAAGAAGTTCGAAATGTCTGTGCTCACGGAAAAGCAGACGAGACTTGAGGTGTAGGTAAAAAATGCCGAAACATATTTATTTGCCGATTGCAATAAATAGATAGGAAAGGAGGTGAAAGAAAAATGGAAATACCAACTTTATCGGAAGAAGAGAAATGGGAGATGATGAGGGAGATATTCGTGCTGAACAAGCAAGTAGATATTGGCTTCATCATGCAAATGGGAACGGAGAAGATGAGTGAATATGCGGAAATGACCTCTCAGCAATATGCAGATATGTTGCGGGCACAGGGCAAGGATAATGCAATCGGCTTTGCAATGAGCGAGGCGATAGTCCGTAAGAATTTAATGGGGAGCGATGTTGAAGTTGAGGGAAATCCCAACGAAGCGACATTAAACTTAAAGAGAGACGGATTCCTGATGACGGCAATCAATCTCATAAAAAAAAGGATTCTTGCCTATAAGTAAAGAGGATTTTCAACATGGATGCATTGAGGGCTATTTCAAACCGAGAACGGAGAAACTGGGCTTGAAATTGAACGTTGAATATACCGATGAGGGATACGGGATAAAGGTGTCCAAAAAGTAAAACATGAACCAATGTGAAAGTTGCGGGATGCCGGTTGATGAAAAGACGACATCTAAATTTGATGGTAGGTATTGCATCCATTGTCAGGATCCGCAAAATGGCGAATTGGCAAGTAAGGGTTGAGTTTCATATGGAAGTGGGACACTTTTGTGTGTGACGGAAGTATCTGAAATAGAGAAAGAAGTATTAATTTGAGGAAGGTTTGAGTAACCGTAATATAGCTCGCTACCTGGTTTAGTTTGAAATAAGTGTAGGACCGTTAAACATGTCTATAAACACAGCACACATTGCTATGTTATTCATAAAGGGCTGAGGGAGCTCCCAGATGTGCATAGAGAGGCATGATAAGTCCGATAGCTGCATTGATGTTTTCTGGAGCGAAGAGGAAGAAAACTTCAAGCGGATAATTTCGAGAGAAATAGGACTTATCATGCCGGATAGTGAGTTAATTCAACGGCATGAGGGCAGGTAGTTAGCAGTTCATAAAGGTATATCGGTCGCTCCGCCTTACCGCAAGCGGCCGATATACTATGA
>CAZOEM010000279.1:0-4478 GCA_964578735.1 uncultured Halobacteria archaeon
GATTGTTCTTCATCCTGTCAATTAATTAACCCAATTTAAAGGGGGGAGCACCCAATGCTGCACTTTCTGCATTTTGTAGTTATGCTCCTCCGCTTTTAAGATTGTTCTTTAAGTAGGCTAAATACATAAAAGGATGAATAGAGATGAATAAGCCAAGTGTAACTTTGATGGATTTTCTGCAATTGAAAAAAAAGGGAGAAGAGACGCCAAGTGTTGAAAGTGAAAAAGTGGAGGAAAAGATAGAAGAGAAAGAAACACAGCACATATACTCCGTCCAGGAGGTCACGAGCTACATAAGGCATAGATTGGATGCGGATAACGAGTTGAGCGACATTTATGTTAAGGGCGAGTTATCTAATCTCAGTCAGCCTACTTCCGGTCATTTATACTTCACCCTCAAGGATAAATTCTCGGAATTGCGCTGTGTTATGTTCCGGGAGAAGAATCGTGGGCTGAAATTCACTCCTGAAGATGGCATGAGCGTGATACTCAGGGGTCATATAAGTGTGTATGAGCGGCGTGGAAGCTATCAGTTATACGTGGATGAGCTGCAAGCGGAGGGGATAGGTGCGTTGTACCTTGCATTTGAGCAGTTAAAGAAGAAGTTAAAGGGAGAAGGTATGTTTGACTCCAGGTATAAGAACCAGATACCTGGTTTCCCACGCAAAATAGGCATTATCACTTCGCCAACCGGTGCTGCCATACGCGATATGTTAAACATTACAAAGAGGCGATTTCCTCATGTGCATATTTTGCTGGCGCCAGTTGCAGTCCAGGGTGAGGAAGCACCGGGGCAGATAGTAAATGCTATTCGATTGATGAACCGGGTGAATGAGGAGCGGATGAAGATAGACGTGCTGGTGCTGGGTCGCGGAGGCGGCTCAATAGAAGAGCTCTGGGCTTTTAATGAAGAAACTGTTGCCCGCGAGATATTCGCATCGAAAATACCTGTTATTTCCGCTGTGGGGCACGAGACAGACTTTACAATCGCTGATTTCGTTGCTGATAGACGCGCGGCAACACCATCAGAAGCGGCTGAGTTGGCTGTCCCTGACAAGCGAGAGATAGAGCGGAATTTGAGCTCTTTTGAGTTGCGAATGCAGCAGAATATATTTAACACGATCGAATATCACAGAAAGAGATTAGAGAGCATAGAGAAGAATATCTTATTTAGAAAGCCTACCGAAAGGATAAACCAACACCGGCAGACGGTAGATGAACTGAAGCGGGCGATATTTGCAGCGAGTACGCATCTTGTGACATTGCATAGGAAAAGCTTGCAAGCGCTTACAGGCAAATTGGGCGCTTTAAGTCCTCTTGCTATCCTTGATCGGGGGTACAGCATATGTTCGCGATTACCAGACGGTAAAATAGTAAGGAGTATCGAGGATGTTTCCGTTGGTGATGCGTTAACGATATTGTTCACGGATGGTGAAGCAACATCGGAAGTGAGGGAAAAGAAGCGGAAAGATGAAAAGTGATGTTATTTTTTTGAATCACAACGATAACTGTAAAGGAGGGATAGTAAAGTTTGGGTAAAAGCTTCCAAAAAGGTGGATATTACAATGTCAGGCGAAAACCGCATTGACGATGGTATTGATTCCGATGAGCATGTTGTAGAGGTTAAAGATAAAGACGGTTTTCCTGTATTTCTTGCAGAGGCGGTGTGGAATGAACACATCTTGTTGAGGCATCCAGAAATTGAACCGTACAAAGATTTGATTACCCAAGCAATTAAGAATCCAGACATCAAGCATATAGACCCTGAAGATGAGCGAGTAATGCTTTACTATAAGGCTGTTCCAGAAGATGCTCGACCTTTTAGAAAAGCAAGTTTTATTAGAGTAGTGGTTAAATACTTATACCCCGAAGAATATAATAATCAAAGGACTGGTTTTATCAGTTCTGTTTATTTCGTCAGTAAAGTGAAAAGAGGTGGTAGGATCGTATGAATAAATATGTGTTAGAAGATGGGAATCCTGTATATTATGAATATGATGAAGTTCAAGACATATTATATATAACGTTCAATCCGAAAATTGGTGGGTCATATTATGAGGATATTGAAGGGATGGACGGCGTGATGCTACGATATGATGGCGATACTGAAGAAGTGGTGGGTATAACCGTGCATAACGTCAAACAAAAGATGCTACGCATGTTTATTGCGGATATTTGCAGTTTTATTACAAAACCTTTCTTTAAAAAAGAAACCTTTACCAAAGAAAAATATACCTTACATACACTATAAAACAAAGGAATTTACAAAGAATTAAGTTAAAATTCAAGGTGGAGAAGAGAAGAATGAAGGAAGAAAGCGTGAAATAGGTTGCATTTAGAATCGTGTTGGGGGTGCTGGCGAGTGGAATAGGAACAGCATTGGCGTTCTCTAACTCCGGCGGTGGTGAGTAGAGTTACTGCAAGGAGATAACCGTGAAGGAGAATTCAGGCAAATCGCTTACGGATTTTCAGGTGCTTGTGGAATTGAACTATTAAAAAAATGAAGAATGTAAGAGTTTATCTCGATACCTGCGTTTGGTGCAGACCTTTTGACGATGTAAGTGATGAGCGGATTTGGGAGGAGGCGATGGCTTTTGTCGAGATATTGAGAAAAGAGGAGAGAAATGAAATGTTTTTATAACTGCAGATGATGATATTTTAAAACGAAGAGGATGTATATCAAACTGGCTAGAAGTTAAGAATCCGAAAGAGGTGGGTGGATGAATGAGTGCAGAAGCAGCGGTGTTGAATAAGGTATTTGAGATATTGAGAAAGGAGCTGAGTGCTGAAGAGTACGTGACATACCTCCAGATGGTAACGCCAAGAATTGGAGATGCAACAAAAGAGTTAATGGAGAAAACGAAAGATTTGAGTTTGGAGGAAATTATTAAGGGAGCGAAAAAGATAGAAAAAAGGGGCAGTAGAAGTGAAGGCTAAAATAATCGCATTTGGGCTTGTATTGTTGTTTCTTTTGAGTGTAACGGTTGGTATGGCTTTCGCATTGTCAAATTCAGGCGGTGGAGATTGGAAATATTACAAGGCGATAACGATAAAGGGGAGGGGGAAGTAACATGACTTCAGAATTCCAACAGCAGAAAGAATTGTATTGGAAGATTAGAGATGATTTAGTGGATAAATACAAGGGTAAAAGGGTAAGTATTGCACAAAATAAAATTGTGGCGGTTGCAGAGTCTTCAACAGATGTTCTAAGGATAGCTTATGAAAAGACAAAGACTAAAATAATGTACATAAACAAGGTTGGGGAAGAGGAGAAAGCTATGCGGAAGAGGATAAGGCGATATAGCATGGAATATGACCCTTAGATGCCCGTAGTTCCTGATTCAAACCATGTTGATATAGCCATTATTATCATAGAGGAGAGATGAAGAGGATAGGAGAAAATTTTTAGAAGATGATTAAAATGGAAGAAAAAGAAGAAGTAACATTTGAGGAAGCGATGAAAAAGTTAGAGAGTATAGTAGAAACGCTGGGCGGAGGGAATCTTTCTCTGGAAGATTCATTGAAGATGTTCGAGCAGGGTATGGAATTATGCAAATTTTGCAATAAGAAGTTAGACGAAGCGGAATACAAGGTGGAGAAGTTGATGGAGAAGGAGGGTGGTGAGCTAAGCGTGGAGGAACTAAAGGTGGCGGAGTGATTAATTAATCCTTCGATACCATCACTTCTGTTGCTTTTATCACTGCTTCTACGGAATCGCCTTTTTTCAGGTCAAGGGCGTCTACAGCATCCCGGGTTATCAACGCAGTTATGGTAGTAGGCGTTGAGACTGCGATTTTTACAGAAGCAGCAACTTCTCCTTTCTCTATCGCCTTTACAAGACCGCTAATTTTATTCCTTGCGTTTATCTTCATATCCCGTGCCTCCCAATATGCCTCATCTGCCGATAAACTACTTAGATACTGCTCATAGCGCTCATATTCATGTAAAACTCGTGCGCCTTCTTCCGTTAGCTCTGCACCACCACCGCCCTTCGCACCGCCACGATGTGTTTTTACCGCAGGAGCACCTATTGCTTCTTCTATCTTCCTTATATGCTCCCAGGCAGACCTATAAGGGATAGAAAGCGTTTTGGCAGCATTTCTAATAGAGTGCGAATCGCGAATCGCTCTGAGTAACTTTGCTCTGCCTTCGCCCAGGATCGCCTTTCCTTTATGCTCTAGCCAGGGCTTATACCGCGATTCGTATTTCTTCCCCGCTGTGTGCATAAGTGTTAATAGAAAGAATCAAAGTTAAATTTTTGAACGGTTTGTTATGTTCTAATTGTTTACATATACCCTGCTCACACAACATACATTTGTAGCATATGTTCACGCTCAGTTTTGTGGCGGAAATATATGGAGGTGAAAGAACAAAATCAAATAAAAAAACGGATGCTGGATGCTGATTTGGCTTATATCCGGCATCTTCATACTTTATCGTGGAATCCTATCCAACAACATGCATGTTTTTCAACTTTG
>CAZOEM010000280.1:0-4478 GCA_964578735.1 uncultured Halobacteria archaeon
TTACAAACATCACGAAACCAAATGTTTTCATAGAATTGGCTTTTGCAATGGCAACTGATAAACCTCATTACATTATTTGTAAGAAAAATAAAAAAGGAGAAACAGCGATTCCAGCGGATTTGCAGGGTCTCGGTAGAATTGAATATAACGCCTATGGAGAACTAACAGAGCTAATAAAAAAACTTATAGTGAAAACAGAAGTTGAAAGGCTTAATAACAAGATAAAAATGCTGGCAAAAGTAGGAGAGGAATACAATAAACTCCCGGAAGAGGAATTATTAAAAAAATGTGCTAAAATATATCAAGCAGAATTTTTAAGTCATAAATTTGGTAACCAAGTCGAAGATAAAGATGCCTACAACCAGATGGCATGGCATGTCACTTTATCCCAGATAGAACATCACGCTATTTTTGGTCCATATGAAGAATTGTCAGAAGGCTATTATATAGCACTTTTTAGGATGAAAGTAGATGATAACACCTCAAAAACCAAAACATTACTTCTTGAAATATATAACAGGAGTAAAGGGTACTCACTTGCCCTTAAATCCATTGGTAAAAATGCGTTTTTTCGTCCTCACGAATATCAATTGTTCGAACTGAAATTTGAATACCGAGAAGGGGCATTAGAATATAGAGTTTTAAATTTAGTTAAAGAAGTGGGAAATCTTTGGATTGACTATATAGCTGTAATTAAACTTTTATAATACCGTCAATATTATACGAGTTTCAGCGAAATATTATGTATTCAAAATTGATGGAAAACAATTTATTGCTGGATGCCGAGGTTGGAGCTGCCCCTTTTAACAAACTATTATATTCTCGAACGAAGTTCGAGTCATCTAGGAGAGGGATGCCTTGGAATTTATACCGATGATTGTGTGGTTGGGCTTCATGAAAAGCCTAATAAAAATGAAAAATTCCAAAAGGTTTATATACGTTGTAATTCTAATTTTATATACGGCGAGGTGACTGAGATAGATGATAGATGTTGCAATAACAAAACTCCGTTCAAAAGGACAAATAGTAATTCCATCAGAAATGCGAGATAATTTTAGAGAAGGGGAAAAAATTGTCATAATCAAGAGTGGAGAACAATTAATCTTGAAAAAAGTAAGCGATTTAGGTAAGAATTTTGAAGAGGATCTTGCTTTTGCTAAAAAAACGGAAGAAGCCTGGCAGAGTTATGAAAGAGGAGAATTTGTTTCTCTACCTGTTGATAAATTTCTTGAAGAGCTAGAAAAATGTTAGAGGTAGAGCATAAACACAATTTTTTAAAAAAGACACATAGAATAAATGACATGTCTGTTAAAGAACGAGTTAAAAATCAAATCAAAAAAATATTAGAAAATCCAGAAATCGGAAAACCCATGAGATATGCAAGAAAAGGAACAAGAGAACTGTATATAGGTTCTTTTAGACTATCTTATGTTTATTTAAAGAGCGAAAACAAAATAATCTTTTTAGATATGTACCATAAAGATGAGCAATAATTTTTTTTGTCCATCAATTCTATTAAGTGATGCAGCTATAAACGGGATACCCAACCAATAGCAATCGTGGATGCCCCGGAATTCATTCCAGGGTGGCATGGTTGGGGCTTCCATAATGAACATAAACAAATTAACCGAATTGACGTTCGGAAATTTATAAGGAAGATAAGCAAGTGGTCGAAAATCCTAACTTAATTGAAGAATACAAGGTTCTTCGAGATGAAATTGAGCACAATTCCCAAATAACTGCAACAGTATTTTTAGCAAATGTTTCAGCTACTGCTATCCTTTTTGGTTATGGATTTAGCATCAAATCCGGCTCAATCTTTTTGAGTCCTCTTGCTATTCTAATTCCTTCTCTTTTTTTCATTACTTCCAAGTTAGAATCTACAACTCGAATTGCGTCATATATTAGAGTATTTATTGAACCAGAATTAGGCCTCAAATGGCAGAAACGATGGTTACAACTTCGTGAAAAAAACCTAATACATCATAAACGAAAGTACACACTATCTTTAGCAGGTCTTTATGGAACTCTTAGTATAAGTTGCTTAATATTAGCTTTAATTTATTGGAGTCCTCCAATTTGGACATATTTTGCGGCAATCTTTCCATTAGGCATTCTAATTTTAGTCGGAATTCGATCACTCGTTAATGCCTTTTCATCGGATTTCAGACAAAAATATAATGATTCGTGGAAGAAACTAAAAGAGATTACAGAGGAAGGGTCATCATATGAAAATTGAAGAAGCATTTTCCAGCTACTTGACGTTTGCCACACCTCACCTTAACAAACAATAGAAGAAATGAAAAACATGAATTTTGTTTTCCAATTTGTAACCTCTACCATATTTTTAAATTGCTTTCATGCGCCTGAATTTAAATATACAGATCAAGCAATTCGATAGCAAATATAATTACTGAGCATCAGCCATGATACCACGCTTTTACAAAGCGTGGTCTGTGACTATAGATCATATGATGGCGCAATAATGAATTATTTTGAAACTATAGCTGTGGCCTACTTGAACGGAACGGCAGATACAGAACTAATAGATACAACTTTAAAAAAGCCAGTATTACGTTATTATCACGAAAATAAAACTTCGTACCGGGTAAAGAATAAGAATAGGAAAGTTGACAGGATTCGCCATAGTAAAGAATACAATTTAAGTATGTAGGATGTTTGGATGTTTTTAGATCTAAGGTGTGGTGCTTCGACTAACACGATGTTTGTGGTTTGCTATACTCACCTAAATGTTCGCTTACGCTCGCACTTTACAAATACTAGAACCGTTATACCTGTCAAAAACTTTAATATAAGGAATACAAAAATTTATAAAGAGATAAAGTATATGGAAAAGAATGTAGAAATCGGGTTGGGGGAAGTGTCTGCTTAGAGATTTGGACAATATTGCAATGCATTACGGTGTAACTAAAGAGAGATGGATAAAAAAAACAATTATAAAAGCATTAAGAAGTGAAAAAGCCCGAGATAAAATAATGAAAATCGTTTCAGAGGAGTATATGGATAGAAAAATAGAATTTGTGGATATGGCTGAGCTAATCGGCGTTGAAAATGCAAGGAAGATCAGAGCTGTGGTAGAAGGAGCGAAAAGAAGCGTGGAATAGGTTTTTCATGCATGAAGTAGTCTTTGACACCTCTGCTTTAATCTCATTAGAGGTTGTTAATTTGATGAACAAGGCTTCCGAGCTTTTTCGTGTCTTCATACTCCAGAAAGTCCATGAAGAGTTGAAGGAAGTTGCAAAATACGTAGATGTTCATGGCAAAGCTGCGAATAGAATCCTAAAGATAGAAAGAATAGCGATTAGAGAAGTGGTAGAAATAAGCAGGCATTCGATATATGTAGATGAAGGCGAGGCGGAAGCATTAGAACTGGCGATGGAAATCGAAGCAGACTATCTAATTTGTGATGATTACGAATCTTTTTGGTATTTAAGTGAGAACTTTGAAAAAACAGTATTCAGTGTGTTTGTGGTGAGATGCCTTTGTGAGAAGGGCGTAATAAGCATGGAATATGGATGGAAATTTATTGAGATGATACGAGATAGGAGAACGTGGAGGAATAACATTATTTATAGGACTGCAAAAACGTTATGGAGATGTGAAGAACATAGGGGAGGATAAGCAGAGGACAAAACACTCTTTCTCTGCTACGCCAGGGATGCACCAGAATTCATTCGGGTGTGGCATGGTTGGGGCTTTGATGGATCAAAGAACAGAGGCGTGGCTCGTCTTGATCTCACAGATGGGAATGTTAATGATGTGGGGCTCAAAAGCTATAGGTATGCCGGAGAAATCATAAAAGAGGCGAAAAAATAGGATATACTGTGGTCAAGTGGAGATGGAATATGGCTGCGGAGATAGGTGCGCATGTAGCAGGATATAAAGCTGGAGAAAGGACCCACTGTGATGTAAGTGATATAGAGTTATGGACACAGAGCTGGGGTATTGATTGATAATATACCAATATCCAACAGGGAAGTTATTTCGTAGAAAAAATGGAAATAAAGCGGAATAAAAAGAAAGCAGTATTTAAGCTTTGGTGCAATATATTGGAATTACAAGCCAAGCAAAGCCGCAAAGGTCAAAAAATCACCGGTTAACATCGCGGGAGAAATAAGAGAAGAAGTTGAAAGAGCGGGGTTGCCAAGTTAAAAATTCTGCTCTTTTCTTTTTTAAACCTCCCAAAAATGAGATTTTTATGGAAAACCTTTTAAATATTGAAAACATATCTTAAATAGAGGTTGGAAATGAAATTCAAAATAAAAATAGAAGAGGATGAAGATGGTTGGTATGTATCCACGGTGCCAGCCCTACCTGGTTGTATCTCACAGGGTAAAACAGAAGAAGAGGCAAAGAAAAACATAATTGAAGCAATTGAATTACATCTCAGTGCATTAGCAGAAGATGGTGTTCCGATTGAATACGGAGAAAGCGTAAAGGAGGCTTTTGTGGCTGTG
>CAZOEM010000281.1:0-4464 GCA_964578735.1 uncultured Halobacteria archaeon
TAGAAAACGATAATTTACTGTGTTATAGGAAACTACCCTGGATTTTGGTGTATCTAATATCTATTATTAAGAGGTGGTGGTAAAGATGGAGATAAAAACAAAAGAAGTCCTGAGGAGGGTTGGAGATTTAGAGCGTGAAATTGAATACATAAAGAGAGATTTGATGCATTTGCACTTAGAGGAAAAACCGAAAATAATATTAAGGAGGGTGTGAGATGGCAACCGAAACGATAGAGGTAAAAGTTCCGAAAGAATTGTTGATAGGAATGGAGAAGGAAAAACTCGTAGAAGAGATAAAACTTTTCACTGCGATGAGATTCTACGAAATGAACGTCTTGTCATTGGGTAAGGCTGCGGAATTGGCGGGAAAAGACAAAGATGATTTTATGGAATCGTTATCGGAGCATGGAATAGATGTTGTAAGGTACTCAAAGGATGAACTGGATGAGGAGCGGGAGTTTTTTAGAAAGGAATAATGGAAATAGTATCAAATTCCTCCCCTTTAACGAAAAAGAAGATCAGGATAAGCAAAGAACTTTATGATCATGCTCTGGAGTTAGCACAGGAGGTGGAAGAATGATTCCCGTATGCATCCCATCGTTGGGAGAAAAAGAACTCGAATATGTCACGGACTGTATAAAGACGAACTGGATCTCCTCAAAAGGAAAATATGTTGAGGAGTTCGAAGAGAAGTTTGCAAAGTACTGCGGCTGCGAATATGGTGTCACAACAACAAGTGGAACCACTGCTTTACATTTAGCTTTAGCTTCCATAGGTGTTGGTAAAGGTGATGAAATAATAATACCAGCGTCCACTATGATTGCGACCGCATTTGCGGTTATTTATTGTGGGGCAACGCCTGTTCTGGTGGATGCCGAGCCAGAAACGTGGAATATGAACGTAAACAAAATAGAGGATAAGATAACGGATAAAACAAAAGCGATAATGCCTGTTCATATTTACGGGCATCCCTGCGATATGGATCCGATAATGAAATTAGCGAAAGAACATGATTTATACGTTGTGGAGGATGCGGCAGAAGCACATGGTGCAGAATATAAAGGCAAGAAGGCAGGAGGTATTGGGGATATTGGCTGCTTCAGCTTTTACGCAAATAAAATCATAACTACGGGTGAAGGCGGGATGATCGTAACGAATGACGAAGAGATTGCGGAGAGGGCTAAATCACTCAGGAATTTATGCTTTCCAAAAGAGAAAAGAGTTTATCTGCATTCTGAAGTGGGTTACAATTACCAGTAGAGAAGGACTGGGCGAAGAATGTTTACTGGATGTATTCTATTTTGATCGCGGATGAATTTGGGATGAGCAGAGATGAGTTGATGAGCGAGCTGGAGGAGAAAGGAATAGAGACGAGAACGTTCTTCATTCCGATGCATGAGCAGCCGGTGTTCCAGAATAGGGGTTTGTTTAAGGGGAAAAAGTATCCTGTTGCAGAGGACTTGGCGAGAACTGGGATGTATCTGCCTTCGAGTTCGGGGTTGAAAGAGGAAGAGATAAAGTTTATATGTAACGAAATAAAGGGAAATTAATAGGAGGAGATAAAAATGGATATAGAAACTGAAGAGGTATTAAAAAGGTTGAAATCAATAATCAAAACGCTTCGCGGAAAGAAAGCTTTACCAAAGAAAAATTATACTTTATATGTAATAGGAGGAATAAGAGGACCAAGACAAAGACGTTACATGCCGTTTTTGATGGTAAAGTGCTGAGACCAGAAGAAGGGGCGGTAGATTTGGAGCCAAATGTTCGCTATCTTGTAGCGATCAAACGTGAAGAAGCAATAATAGGTAAACAGAGCCTTTGGGACGTGCTTAGCGAGTTCTCAGGAATGGTTGAAGGACCAAAAGATTGGGCGGAAGAGCATGACCATTACTTATATGGCGTCCCCAAGCGAGAAAAAGGACGTAGGTAATATGAATGCGAGTTGGTTTTTTCTCGATACGGCTTATGTGCTGGCATAAAGAATGGGGATTGACCGATTGTATCTCATTTATTGTAATGGAAGACAATGGTTTAACAGAGGCTTTAACTACTGACGAGCATTTTCAACAGGCTGGCTTCCGAGCACTGTTACGGGAAGATATGTGAGGCAAGACATGGCGATACATAAATTTAAATTTAAAAAGTGATTTATCTTTATGCTTGAAACAAAATATATAAAAAGAGAGGTGAAAATAGATACAGAGGTGAAAAGGTAAAAGATGGGGCAATATGCGAAAATCACGGAAAATGGATATTTATCAATTCCAAAGCGAAGAAGTTTGGAGAAGATGCATTTGAAGGCAGGCATGCGGTTCAAATTGTTAGCTGACGAGGAGGATATTCTGGTTTTAAGGCTTGTGCGTGAAGAAGAGACCAAGATCCAGGTAGATGAGAGTTCTTTGTTGCTGCAACAAGAGGCGCTAAAGAACATTTGGGATAGCGAGGAGGAAGATGTTTACGAACAAAAGATTGAAGTTGAGTTTGGGAATAAATAGCTTAAAGAGAAAGCAAAATGAACATACAAAAAATAACCAAACTTATATCAAAAGCCAAAGAAGCTTACAAAATCGTGAGCATCTCAACGATGGAACACATCGGTTGGGACGAGACACCACGTGATTCGAAGAAGATTCCTCTTGCATTCGAAAACTTGACCACCAGGTGTCTTGCTCCCGGTGGTGAGATAGTCGTTACTTTGCCCGTTGGGTATAACACTTATCTGGATAAGTTACTGAAAGAGTTGGAGAAGAAAGGAATAGAAACGAGGACTTTCTTTATTCCGATGCACGAACAGCCGGTGTTCCGGAAGATGGGTTTGTTTAAAGGGAAAAGTTATCCCGTTGTGGATGAACTGTCGAGGAAGGGGATGTATCTGCCTTCGAGTTCGGGGTTGAAAGAGGAAGAGATAAGGTATATTTGTGATGCGATAAAAGAGGCTTCAGGATAACCATTTTTAAGATGTTGAAGGTTAAATTTATATGTAGAGAATGCAAAACTTGTAAACATGAAAATCATATCGGTGGAAGTGGATGAAGAATTTGCAAAGGCTTTGGAAACAATAGAACAACCTTACATAGATAGACAGGCGCTCATAAAAACCCTTCTTTTCTCAGGGTTAAAGCAGTACAGAATAGAACTGGCACTAAGAAAGTATTTAGAGGGAGAAGTAAGCATGTGGAAGGCTGCAGAAATAGCAGGTGTCTCTTTAAGAAGGATGAACAAGATTCTACAAGAGAAAGGCGTTGAGATGCATTATTCAGAGGAATCACTGAAGGAAGATTTAGAATTTACGCGAAATTTTTAGAGGAGGTAAGGTAAAGGAAATTAAGAGGGAATAGAGGGGGGATAAAAGAAGCAGCCGTTGGAGAAGCCATAAATCTCGGTTCCGGTGAGGAGCATAGGGTTATTGATTTGGCGAATATGGTGAATGCGCTCACCGGTCAAACTTTAGGAAAGTTTAATCAAAATGCTTCGCGGAAAGAAAGCTTTACTAAAGAAACAAAAAGAAGAGAAAAATGCTGCGCAGATGGAATTCGAGGAGGGATTAAAGAAAGTGCATGGGTGGTTCATTGATAACTGGGAAGATGTAGATTAAAGTGCGGAATGGATTTCAAGATCGGTTATTCGCCGTGACGGCTGCGCCGTCAGCCCGCAGGGCGCAGGGGTAACCAGTGAAAAATGAGTGGTATAAAATCAAAGAGTTATATATTACAGATCACAAATCACATATTATAGATTCCCCCAAAGGATGAGAAGTCACAAGGATCGGGATGCGTGGAAAAAGAGTATGAATCTGGTGGATAGTATTTATAAAGTTAAGTTACAATAAAAATAGTAAGGTAGGAGGCAAAAGGGACACATGAACATCGCAGAAATTGAGAGAAAATCAATCGACTTGGATAAGAATCTCCATTCGATACTGGAAATGGTGAGGGAAGCGAAGAAGCCTGAAGAGGGCGTTGTGGAATCTGTTGCGGGAGCGTGGGGATACGATGTGGATAGTGTAGAATTTGTGAGAGAACTGAGGAGAACTGAGTGTGTATGAAACTTTCTAATCGCTGCAACATCTCTTACGCTGGGAATCCACGAGATTGTTACAAGAGACATTGACCATTTCAACAGAATAGAGAATATTAAAGCTATAATAGGACTCCAGAAGAGTTAGGTTTTTAGGGGAGCATGAATCCAAAAGTGTTAATAAACGGTTTAATATATTCTCTAAAAAGGGAAAGGGAGTGATGGGTGATAAGTGATGAGTAACGGGTCACATGTTACCGATTACACATTACCGCCCGAAGGGCGTAGGGTTCCAAGGTATTGATTATGGGTTTGACCTATAAAGAGAACGTTGCGGATACGAGGGAATCGCCGGTAAGAGAAATGGTGAAGGAGCTTATGGAGTTTGGAGTTGATGTTTATGGTTACGATCCTCTATTAACAAAAGAGGAGATACTTGAAAGA
>CAZOEM010000282.1:0-1982 GCA_964578735.1 uncultured Halobacteria archaeon
TGTAAGAGTCGTCACTTATAATAAGCGAAAACGGACTGTTACGCTTAGACCAAAATTTGCCCTAACCCGAAAGGGTGCTGACTTAAAGCAAAGCCATTGAGAATATCTGCTATAAAAATTAGGTAAAGAAATACAAATAATTTGTCCCAGGAACGACTAAATTTTAGTACGGGTTGCTAGTTATGCAAAGAGAATATAAAAGGCATGGTTTCTTCTGTTTTTCGGATAGCAGGAACAGAGAACTTTGGTGCTTGAAGCACGGAGAAGCGGAGATAAAGACGGTATGCCGAATCTTGGAAGTATCAAGAAGGACGAGCGCGGAAGGCGCTAAAATCGTTCTTAGCGGAATAATTGCCGATGACAGTGCGAAATTACCTTTTGTCTCCCGGGCGGAACGAGAAGAGCTTGTAACGGATAAGATAGTGCTAATCGAGAATGCATACATGAAGAAGTGGAAGGGTCTGACTACGTTATATATAGGTAAAAACACGAAGCTAATCGATACGGATATTGACTTCCCCGGCCGGAGTGAGTTGTCGAAGCCGAAAAAGAGGACAATAGCGGAGATCATTGGTTGTGAAGGCGCATTTGATGTAATAGTAGAGGGCGACATAGTATCTTCGGGCGAAAAGACGGAAATGCTATTAGACGATGGCACAGGTGCTTTGTTACTTGAGCTACAGAGCGAAAAAGGGGCGGATATAGGGTTTGGGACGCCGATCAAAGTGCGAGGAAATGTGGTGGAATCAGAAAGCGGCTATGTGTTAATGGCGAAAGCGGTAAAAATAAAGAGTGCGAAGATCGTAATGGCTGAGATAAAAAACTTTTTGTGTAAATATACATAAACAAAAAGAATATCTCTTCTGGTAAAGCTTTTAAAACTTTTTGAAAGAAGGGGGTTTTTTTATAGAAGTTCTCATTTTAAACAAAAGAGGGGGCACAAAAAAATGAGGGATGTAGCGATAATAGGAATTGGTCATACTAAGTTTGGACGCGCATCGAAAGCGTCACTTGAATTGTTCTCTGAGTCGGTATTGCAAGCAATTGACGATGCGGGTGTGGAATTAAAGGACATAGAAGCGCTATTTCAGGGCGCTGCACTCGCGGGCTTTGAAGAAGGGCAGGTAATGTCTGCGGCATTTTCTGCCGCGGACCTCAACTTAGGGCCTATACCTGCAACGCGATATGAAGGTGCATGCGCATCCGCATCAGTTGCGATAAGAGATGCCGCCATGTGGGTCGGTTCCGGGGAATACGATATGGTGCTTGCGGGCGGCATGGAGAAAGCACTGACAATGGGTACGTTATTTGCAACGCGGACTTTCGCGATGGCATGCCACGCGCCAACAGAAGGGCCTGTGGGTCTCACGTTCCCGGCAGTGTTTGCAATGGCTGCAATGCGATATGCCAAGAATTATGACATACCACTAGAGAAACTGCGCGAGAAAATGGCGTACGTTTCGATAAAGAATCACAAGCATGGCGCTTTAAACCCCTTGGCTCAGTTCTATAAGAAGTTAGGTGCATTGAAGCTAGAAGAAGTAATGGACTCGAAGATGGTAGCAGACCCGCTGTCGCTTCTGGATTGCTGTCCCTTCTCCGATGGCGCATCCGCACTTGTGCTCTGCGCCGCCGAGGAAGCGCGAAAATATACTGATGAACCTGTGTATATCCTGGGTACCGGACAGGGCTCAGGTGGTCCGTTATCCAAGATGGAAGACCTAACAAAGCCCGTTTCTCGGATAAGTTCTGCGAAGGCTGCTTTTAAACAAGCAGGACTCACACCAAAAGATATAGACATCCTGGAAATTCACGATTGTTTTACTATTGCGGAACTGATCGCACTTGAGTGTATGGGCTTCTTTGACTGGGGCGAAGCGGCGGATGCAACCGCAGAAGGACAAACGGAGCTGGGCGGGAAAATACCCGTTAACATGTCTGGCGGATTGATAGGCAAAGGGCATCAATCGGAAGAGCGTCGT
>CAZOEM010000282.1:1992-4463 GCA_964578735.1 uncultured Halobacteria archaeon
GGCGCAACCGGTGCGTCTCAGATTTACTGGATCATTAAGCAGATGCGGGGCGAGGCAGCAAAAGGTAATCAAATTGACCCTGTTCCTGAGTATGGCATGACCGATACACTTGGTGGCGACTTCGGGACGTTATGTCATATTATACTTGGAAGGTCGAAGCGAAAGAAATAATAAAGGGGATAAAAAAAATGGCTGGAATGGCGCAAGAGGAGATAGAAAAGGAGTTATCTACGGTATATACCGTTTTAACCTATGGAGATTATGAAGCGGGCCTGAAAGAAGGGCGACTATTGGGGCTGAAATGTGCATCGTGCGGTAAAATAACTTGCCATCCTATGCACGTTTGCCAATGGTGCAGTAGCCGAAGCCTTGAAAGAACAAAATTGTGTGGCGAAGGTGAGTTGATGACGTTTACGGTAATCAGAGTGCCACCGGAAGGATTTGAAGCAGATGTACCATATATCCCCTGCTTAGTAGAGACAAAAGAGGGACCTTCTGTTATAGGGCGGCTCGATTATGATGCTGAACGTGCCACACCAGAACTAATCGGCAAGCAGGTGAAACTGAGTGGTGCATATACCTATGAAGGCGATAAGTACTCTGGTGGAGTGCACACATGCCCTGTTTTTAAAGTCGTAGGCTAATAAATAGAAAAGGATAATGTAAGTGCCATGAACAAAAAGAAAGTTTGTGTTGTAGGAATTGGTATAATGGGAAGTGGAATAGTGCAGACATGTGCACAAGCGGGTTACGATGTGTCTGTCGTATACAAGACAGAAGAATCTTTTGAAAAGGGGCTTGGTACGATAAAAAAGGACCTTTCGAGACTTGTAAAGAAGGAACGTATAGAGCAAGCGGAGGTAGATAGACTTCCGGATGCGATACATACAAATGCGACTATGTATTTAGAAGAGGGAGCAAAGCATGCGGATTTCGTAATAGAAGCGGTATCGGAAGATTTAGAACTAAAGAAGGAGCTATTCGGGAGACTTGGTGAGATATGTTCGGAGCATGCCATCCTTGGGAGTAATACCTCTACATTTCCTATTACTGCCTTAGCTGCGGCAACAAAGAGACCCGATAGAGTGATTGGGATTCATTTCATGAATCCCGTGCCTCAGATGCGTGGTGTGGAGATAATAAAATCATTGCGTACTTCAGAAGATACGTTAAATAGCACGCTGGAGTTCGTCCATTCGCTGGGTAAAGAGACAGTGGTTGTGAATGATTCTCCGGGTTTCGTCACAAGCCGAATGATGTGTCTCATTCTGAACGAGGCGGTAAAGATGCGTGAAAGCGGGCTCGCGTCCGTAGCGGATATAGATAAGATACAAAAACTCTCGTTCAACTGGCCCCTTGGCCCTTTTCAACTTTTGGACTTGATCGGAATAGACATTGTGGTTGCAGTGCTCAATACAATATATAACGAGACGGGCTTTGAGCGATTCAAACCCGCTGTTCTTATGGTGCAGATGGTAAGAGCAGGATGGACCGGTCAAAAAGCAGGAAAGGGGTTCTATGATTACAAGTAATGCATTTCTACATTTTGAAGATCGAAAAGATTATATGTGGAATAAGAAGAGAAAAAAGAAAAACCGCTTTCTTCTACGCAGGCATAGTGATGAGCGGCGATATACGAGGACGAAGTGCTTTTGGGATAGAGGAAGCAAGTTCATGTGATTTACTTGGGACTTGTTCCTCAGCTATACGGATATTATTGTTTCCAGACCCTTTAACTTCGACCTCAAGTCTTTACCCCGCTCTGTAAGTCCATAGACAGTTCCTCTGGAAGGGTCATCAATTTCTTCTATAAAGCCACCCGCTATCAAGAAGCCAAAATGTCGCTGGAAGTTTCTCCAATCCAAATATGCCATTTTCATGATGCGGGTCTTTTTTGCCCTGTTTTCCGCTGTCTCGATCACATCTAAAATATCGTGGATGATTTCCCATCTACTTCGCGGATTTATTCCTATTTTCATTTTTTTCATATCATCTCCTATTTTTTGGGGTATGTATAACGTGCCCATCCGCAGTGGCAGCTCCCAAGCGCTTTGTGTGCAGACACACAGCACGAGTCAGCCACCTTCCCTCTGCACCTGCCCTTACTATTTCTTTATATGGTAACTATGTATCGTTACTACATAAAAGTTTTTCGGTTTTTTCCGCTTCGTTATCCCAGGGGGTAACTATCCCGTTCCTAAAGAATGGCCGGTGTAAATCTGCGTAATTTGGTGGTCATCAAAATTGACTTCCGCTCTGAGCGCTCCACAACCACAGCTATTTAAAAGGTAAGTTGTTAGATTATATTAATGACGTTTAAGATACTACAAGTCGCTCTCGATCTGCTCGAGTTGAAAAGAGCGGTAGAAATAGGTAAAGAGAGTATAGAAAGTGGTGCTGACTGGTTAGAGGTGGGCACGCCATTGATAAAAAGTGAAGGGATGAATGCAATAAGAACCTTGAGGGACGTT
>CAZOEM010000283.1:0-4445 GCA_964578735.1 uncultured Halobacteria archaeon
CCCCTAAAAAGAACAAAAAAGCGCCCAGCATAGCAAGGATAAAGGAAAAGAACGAAACATGGTTTGGCGTAATATCCGTTCTTAAAAGATACTTTGTAATCCCGGTTGATACGGGTCTGTTTAAGTATCTTGATATAGGCCCATCAGAGGTTTTTTTTAAAGCATCTAAAAGCGTGTTTTCCGCTTTTTTAAATGTCTTCTCATCATCCACATCAATCCAGTATGCCCCTTTAATATCAAAGGCTTTAGCCTTTCCCTTGCCAGCCAGTACCCTTATCCCCCCTGATAGGGTGCTATCGTCATTATGTAAACTTTCTTCGATAGCGCTGAATATTGCAGGCGAAGAAAGAAAAATTCCTGTATCATAAGCGTTATATTTCTTGATATTCTTTCCTATATCTGAAATCCTGTTGTCTTCGACAAGAACTCTGGTAACGTCATCAACATCAACAAGCTTATTGGTTTCGATGTTATAATCCGCAGCCAGCATAACCTCGTCATTGGCTATTCTTTCATTATTCAGTCTTGCCAGTATAGATTCGTCAAAGATATGATCCCCCATCAACAGAATGAAATTCTCATTCAGTAGCTTTTTTGCCTTGAGGACAGATATGCCGTTTCCCTTTTCCCATTCTTCATTTGTGATATAGGTTATATTTATATTTCGGCTCTGGCTAAATCTGTCAAGATATTGCCTTACCTTCTCACCGTTGTATCCGGTTACCACATAGAAATCAGTTAGACCACTTTTCTTTGCAGTTAATATCACCCGTTCGATAAGGGCTAATCCCAGAAGTGGAATAAGGGGCTTTGAATCGCCCTTACTGGACAATCTAGTCCCTTTACCAGCAGCAATGATAAGGCATTTCATAGCCTACAATACTCCAATAAATAATTTAGGATGCTGTCAAGTTTGCAACTCAAAAGAATTGTATACTTATCACCGGCTCCGGCGTAAAGAAGCATTTTATTTTGTCGTATCATAGTACCTACGGGGAAAACAACAGCAGGCACATCAATAGGGTATTCCTTGTTGCCATATAATTCGTAGGGAGCAGAGGGGATGTATATTGGATTTCTGGATCTACAAATTACCCGTCGAGGGTCCTCTAAATCCAAAATAGCGGCACAGATGGAATATCCCCTTTCAATTTTCTTTGACAATCCATAGGCTTTGCAGATATTAATATCTATCTCGCCAACAGCATGGTAGATAAGGAGCCAACCTTTATCTGTCTTGATGAGCTGTGACCCAGGGCCAATTTTTTCTTTCTCGTGTGGATAGAGGCCAGATTTCAGAAGTAGATTCTGGCTCCGTTGCTCATATAATTTCTTCCAAGACTCTCTATGTTTAGCAGGATTTAGCAGTTGATTAATACCCGCTTCAAGCAGGCCTATATGTATGTTGGGATGAAATCGTAACAATATAAAGAGGTCCCCGTTCGTTCGCTCAGGAAATGGGACGGCATTGCGCGAGTCAAAGGATTCCACCATACCCTGATAGCGGATGTCCGCAAAATCTTTGGTTGTGTAAATGGCAATTCGATCGGCATTGCCACCCTTAAACGGGGCTTTTATCTTACCACACCCAACCAGCAGGTACCTATGGCCGTACTTTATAATCCGAATGTCCTCTATCCCATAAGCGAAGTCTTGATGGTCAGTGCCATCAGCACGGATCAGCGCGTTCTGGAATCGGGTAAAGTGGACGCCATCTTCACTCACCAAAGGCCATATCTCGGAAATGTAGTTTTCAAGGTAGGACCTCTCAATGCCTAGTTTCTCGTCAAAGAATCTCCCTTTTCGATAATTGCGGTGACACCGTGGCATGAGGACGACCTTGTTCTCAAACAATTCGGCTCCAGCATTAAAGACCGCCCCAATTTTTAACTGGTCTTTTTCATACCATGTAAGACCAATGTCTTGAGGTCTTATGATGGGATTTTCGGGATGAGAGTCTAACTTAAAGATATAATCTCCTGATGCCATTTGAATGACCTTACCATCGCCTAGCTCTTTAATCGTGCTATTCAAAGAAGATGACATTTTTTATTTATTTTATACCTCCTGATACAGTTGTAAATGCTGAGATGCTATGGTTTGCCATGAGGTATAATTTCTATATTCTTCAGTGCGACTGACCACATACTGCCGAAATTTGGAGTCTTCAAAAAGACGAATGGCTATACCAGCGATACCAGAGGAGTTGTATGGAAGCACAAGTAACTCATCGCATATATTTTTCAGTTCTTCAAACTTTGGTGTCCTTGAGGCAATGACAGGTTTTTTCGCACCTATGGCCAGATGAAATGAGCCAGAGGCAGATCGATCTTCCTCATAGTACGGGAAAAGGACGATGTCCGCAGAGCTAAGCAGATAGGGAACATCTTCGTTTGGGAAGAATTTATTTGGATAAATGACATTCTTTTGAAGCCCTAGTTCCTCTATCCTTCTACCTATATATCCTGCGTACTCTATATCACCCTTTGAAGCGGTTGGTGCAAGACCACCAGCCACAAATAAATACACGTCTTCGAATTTTTCCAGTATCTCAACAAGGGTATCAAGGACGATGTGTAGACACTTGTGCCTCTTGATAAATCCGATCATGAGGAGTATCTTTGCATCCACGGGCAGCCCAAGCCTTTTGCGCGAAACTTCTTTGTCTTCATCGTTGAGTTCTGTCCCATGAGGGATAATATGGATATTTTTTGATGGTACTCCCAGCCGAATGAGTATTGCTTCCTGGGTTGGAAGATGCACGATGACCGCATCTGCAAGTGTAGCAATTCGTGCGGCGAAATCCTCATCTACACTCCCTCTTTCAGAGAATTGAGCAGGTCTTACACAGTGGATGGTTATTATCTTTTTAGCTTTTTCATCCAATCCCTGGAGCAGAGTGGGTAATCTATCATCAAAGTTGTAAATACTATATTCGTGTTGAATATGAATGACATCGAAACCTTTTGTGTGTGAAATGATAGGGTCTACATAATTCTCGTTTCTATCCCAACAGGGGATCACTTCAAGTTTATCATCCTTTATTGGAGATGCTCCCTGCTCGGCAACGATCTTAACTTCTGAAGCAGGGTCTGCTTTTCTTATACCATGAATGAGATAACCCGTATAGGTAGCTATCCCACATTGTGTGGGAAGATGAGTAGATACATAGGCAATTTTCATTGGTCAAATCCTTCGCTTTTCGTTAATCATCTCTTCTTCCTTTGATGAACTCCTCTGTTAATTGATATGCCCCGTCATCGGTAAACTGCTTTGGGGGGTGTTTCATAAAATAGGCTGAAGGAGAATACAGTATCCCTCCTTTACCTCTTTCAAGTGCCAGTTTGCAGCATCTTATAGCATCTATTACCACTCCCGCAGAGTTTGGAGAATCTTCCACAGAAAGCCGCAATTCAAGGTTCATGGGGATGTCGCCGAAAAGTTTGCCCTCCATCCGTATGAAACAGACCTTGTTGTCTTTCTGCCATGTCACCCAATCGCTGGGACCGATGTGAACGTTTTCATCTGCCAATCGGTCTTTGGTTTGCGATTGTACAGCTTCGGTCTTGGACTCTTTTTTAGAAGCCAGACGGTTTCTGTCGAGCATGTTTAAAAAATCCGTGTTCCCCCCTGTATTGAGCTGATAGGTCCGCTCAAGTTTCACACCCCTCATTTTAAAAAGGTTGGTCAAGACCCGATGCACTATGGTGGCGCCGAGCTGTGATTTTATATCGTCTCCTATGATGGGTACCCCCTCGTTTTCAAAACGCAGGCTCCATTCGGGACTGCTGGCAATGAAGACTGGCATGTTGTTTATGAATCCGACACCCGCATCAAGGGCACATTCAGCATAAAATTTAACGGCATCTTCAGATCCAACAGGAAGATAATTCAAGAGCATTTCGGCACCTGATCTTTTGAGTTCTCCTACCACCTCTTCTTTACTTGCCTCTCTCTGATCAGAAAGAAGGTAGGTGTATCTTTCATTGTAATTACTCATGTGCTCGGCAATGCCATCAAAAACCCTGCCCATCTTAACTATGGTTCCTGTCTTCGGAATGTCCTTCCAAAAGATTGTAGTGCAGTTAGGGAGTTGAAAAATGGCTTCCGATACATCCTTTCCCACCTTCCTTCTATCTATGTCGAATGCGGCTACTACCTCAATATCGTATGGCTTGTAGCTACCTATATCCCAGTGCATCAATCCGATAGCCTCTTTGCTATCTTTATTTCTATAGTACTCAATACCCTGTAGCAATGAACTCGAGCAGTTACCAATCCCAACAATTCCGATTTTGATTTTTGTCATGCTTAATTTTTTTTCCTAATTGTGTCCCATCTTTACTGAGAGCCCCAGCCTCCACCCCATCGGAATGAATTCCGAGGCTTCCTTTTTGAGCTGACTTGAACATTATTCAAGATACATTTTTTATTTTTTTTAAAAA
>CAZOEM010000284.1:0-4404 GCA_964578735.1 uncultured Halobacteria archaeon
TAAACCAGTCGAAGCAGTAATCTCGTTTTGTCCACAAATTCGACTATCCTTTTAATAAATTCCCCAACATTCACTTTAGCCTTTGTATCAATTGAGATTATCAACGTTTCCAAACTCTCATCCGCCTTACGCTTGACTTCGTCAACATTCTCAAAAATTTAGTAACAAACGTCAAAATGAAAGAGTGTTTGCTACTGAAAATGTAACAATAATTCTGGATACTCCACTCAAAAATTAATGTGTAAAATTGATGGCGATTTTTGGTAAATTTATATCCGGGAGTTCCCTTGCCTTCTCTTAATTCGAGATATTCTAGAAGGTGCTTTTTTATCAAATCTTCCATCACATTATTTAGTTCAGTATGGAGTAATAATTCACGGTGTAGAATTTCCCCCTCCTTCTACTTTCTATTATTGGCTCAATCAATTTATCAATGAACACGGAATACGAAAGATGAACACGAGAATCTTATTAAAGTTCAAGGGCATGGGTCAAGTGGTCTATACCGTATCCTAACAGCATCTTTCTTCTTCCACTTTGCATTGCCACGATCCCCACCCCGTAGCACGCAACATCTGTCCCTAGCTGGTACAATACATCCTCTCATACTCACGACCGAGCAATGAAAGGACTTTTATATGCGGAATGTAGGATATACGAGGATGTTTTTGTATCTCTGGTGTACGAGAATATCCGGTTCGTTGATACTTTGAGAAAAGGGATAAGACCGCAATAGCAACAGGATTTGCACGCTATTCGTGAAGTGCTAAAGTTATTAACCTCAATCGTTGCAATCGAAGAGATGTACTATAACAAAATACCTTTATTAATATACACCCTAATATAGATAGAGAGAGGATGAGCGTATCAGGATATGCATATTCGTATGCGCGGGTAATGTCGCGAATGAGCGATATTTTGAGTGAAGGGCGATTGAAAGACCTTATGGCCGTGGGGACTAAGGAGGATTTCCTATCTTCGCTGATGGATACCTCGTATAAGGAAAAGTTAACAAAAACGCCTTCGACCGACATGCGGAATATAGAACTGGCGCTTAAAAGCGAGCTAATAGAACAATATTTGATGGTACTGCGGTCAACGCGCGGCAAAGTAAACGCTTTTTTCGAAGAGCTTTTCAGAAGATTTGAAGTGAAAAATCTGAATGCGGTTATCATAGCGAAAGCTAGGGGGGCGATAACCGAGAAACCACTCTTCTTCCCGGTTGAAGACTTCTTCGGGCGAAAGATGAGCGTATTGTTGGACACCGATTCGATGAAGAATCTGATATTGCGGTTAGAAGACCCGTACAAGCGTGTGTTGGAGGCGGTGCTTTTGGAATATGAAGCGAGTAAAAAGGCATTAATTCTTGAACACACCCTTTACCAGGAACTCTATGGCGCTATATGGGCGCGGATAACAGAGTTAGGTGCCGAGGATAGAGCGATAGTAAGAAAGATAATTGGCACTGAGTTTGACATAATAAACATCACGACATTGTTAAGATGCAAGGCAGCGGGAATAAAGGCGGCGGAGATGACGAAATACTTCTTACCATATACCTATTCATTTGATTTCAATGCAGACAATGTAACGGCTTCGATGTCCGCAGAAGATGCAAGTACAGTTGTCCTATTGTTGCCCCCTTCGACATATAAAGAAGCGTTAATGGGTGCTATTCCACAGTACGGAGAAGAAAAATCACTTATCCCTTTTGAACGAGCACTAAGGACTCTATTTTCCGGCACTATAAAGAATACACTACGTGGTGCGCCTATCAATATAGGTACGATAATAGGTTTCCTTTACCTCAAGGAGCTAGAAATAAAAAACCTTTGCACTATCTCTGTATGTAAAGAGAATGGTCTATCTGCTGAAGAGACAATGGGGATTGTTATGTTATAAACTTTAACGGAGTATATAGAACTACAATGCTTAGACCGGTTGAGATGCGGGAGCTGCGAATTGTCACCTTAGATGAAGATGTAGATGGGGTGATCAAGAGGCTAGAAGCTCTGGGTAATGTGCATCTTACAGATGTGAAGGAGTTCTTAGATGCATGGGAAGGACTGATAGAACCCTCAAAGGCGGATACGAAGCTGATAAAAAGCTCTGAACTATTGGCAAGGCTAGATAACCTGATCTCGATTTTACAGCCTGCTGAAGCTGAGAGGAAGAGCCTAAAGGAGACGCTATTTAAAGCGCCGGAAGAAGAGCAGATAGAGCGGATAACAGAGGAGCCAAATTTGGCTGTGATGGAGAGGGAGTTAGATAGCTTAGAGGCGACAGTAAATAAGTTAATAGAGAGTAATGAAAGTTCAAAAGAAGAATTATCAAATACAAATGATATATTACGTGTATTAGCGTTATTAGACGATTTTGAGGTTGATTTGGATTTCATAGGCGAAAAGGAATTTGTTATTGTGCACGCGGGCAATTTACCGAGCGTGAATTTGGAAGCGTTGAGAGCGAATCTCGAAGAAGTAACCGGAGGCGATAATTTTATCGCTTCTAAGGTGCTAACAGGTGAAGTATCTTTTGCTCTCATTGTGACCTTGAAAAGTGATAAGGATGCAGTAGCGAAAGCGCTGAGGGCCGCGGACTTTGAAATCTGGCAACGACCTCCGCCGGGCGATATACCCGAGAGGACAAAAGAGGCAATAACGGCATTAAATGCAAAGGTTGCGGACTTGGAGAGCAGTATAAAAGATACTGAGCACGAATTAGCGCTAATAAGAGATGAAAGGTTTAATGATTTGCTTGTGATGCAGGAACTCGTGCAAATTGAGGAGAACCGAGAGAAGGCAAAGGTTCTGTTCGGTAAAAGTGCACGGACGCGTGTTATAGAAGGATGGACACCGAAAGAAGAGGTTGACCGGGTAATAGACGGTATAAATGATGAGACATCGGGATTTTGCGTTATCGATGTGAAGGAGCCGGAGAGGGAGGACGTGCGGGTGCCGTCTTTACTGAAGAATCCGGAAATAGTGAAGCCCTTTGAATCGATAGTGGGCATGTATGGTCATCCATTATACAAAGACATAGACCCAACGCTGATTACCGCTATAATGTTCCCTATCCTTTTTGGTCTTATGTTCCCGGACATAGGACATGGCATGTTTTTGCTTGCGATTGGTTTGGCATTGATGTTTGCTTTTAAGGGCCTGGGAAAGGCGGTTAGGGGTGTGGGCGTAATAGTAGTGTTATGTGGTTTTTGGTCGTTGATCATCGGCTTTTTATTCGGTGAATTCTTCGGCTTAAGTGAGTATGCACACCACTTGGTCACAGAATCTGTGGGCCAGGGCATTCCTTTTTTCTTCGAGCCTCTGTGGTTCGAGCCAATCCCGAATGTGACGGTTATGTTTATCCTAACGATGCTAATAGGGACGCTACACATGGGGCTCGGGTTACTGCTCAGTGCGATAAACAAAGTCTCCAGCAGAGACATGTTCGGTGTTTTTTGGGAGGCGGTAAAGATTTGGTGCTTGTTTGGGACTCTTTATTTCTTACTTTTGTTACTCAGTTCTTCTCTTGTAGGGATAGACATAGGTATTGCGGTTTTTGTCGCTGCTGTTATTACTCATATTGAACCAATGGCAGGTTTGATTTTTTTAGTAGCACTCCCGGTACTTATACTCTTCGCTCTCAAGGTTGTTTCCGAGTTGAGGCATGAAAAGCACGGTAAAGCGGAAAAGGGGGAGAAGCGGTCAGGCATGGATTATATCATCATTCTCATAGATGGTTTAATAGATGCAGTACTGGAGAATCTCTTCCGATTTCTTGCTAATATCGTCTCTTACGGCCGTATTCTCGCGTTAGCATTATGCCATGCTGCGTTAATGGAGGTCTTCATTCTTTTGGCTTTCATGTGCTGGTATAGTGATATCGCAATAATAGGGCCGGTGATAGGTGTTATTATATTCATTGCCGGGAATGCGGTAGTGATCGTGCTTGAGGCGATAATGGCAGGCATCCACACAATCAGGCTGCATTTCTACGAGTGGTTCACGAAGTTCTATGATGGTGGCGGGGTAGAGTTCTCGCCGTTCCGATTTAGTAGGAGATATACGGCACGGGAATGATGCATGATACATGATCGTTTTGTTATGAAATAAAACCACCTTACTTCATTTTACCTTTCTCTGCCTTTATATTGGATGATTATGGAAATCTATTAAAGAGAACAATATCAACCTAAAATTAATTATTGACACAGATTAACACTGATTAACGCAGAAGAAATTAAATCCGTGTAAATCTGTGTGAATCCGTGTCCTAAATTAAATTTATAGGTAGAAGTTATACTTGATATAGAAGGACAAAGGTTTGATGTAAAATGGTAGCGATAAAGCGAAAGGGGATAAGAATAAAAGAGCTGGATAACTACGGCTCTTATCATCATCCGGC
>CAZOEM010000285.1:0-4391 GCA_964578735.1 uncultured Halobacteria archaeon
CTATCATTTCTACTAAAACAGACTGAATTGACAGCACGAGAATGCCCTTTAAAGGTACGTATCGCTTTTCCACTTTTCACATCCCATAATATTAGCGTACCATCAAAAGAGCCGCTGAGTGCATATTTTTCATCACTACTAAAACAGACCGCTTCGACCCACCTAGGATGCCCCTCGGAGGTTTGTAGTGCTTTACCGTTTTTCACATCCCATAATATTAGCGTTTTATCGCCGCTGAGTGCATATCTATCATCACTACTAAAACAAACCGCATAGACAGCAAGAGAATGCTCTTTAAAGGTACGTATCGCTTTTCCACTTTTCACATCCCACAATATTAGCGTTTTATCATCAGAGCCGCTGAGTGCGTATCTATCATCTCTACTAAAACAGACCGAATTGACCTCATCAGAATGCCCTTTAAAGGTACGTATCGCTTTTCCACTTTTCACATCCCATAGTATTAGCGTATGATCATCAGAGCCGCTGAGTGCGTATCTATCACTTCTACTAAAACAGACCGAATTGACCTCATCAGAATGCCCTTTAAAGGTACGTATCGCTTTTCCGCTTTTCATATCCCATAATATTAGCGTATGATCCTTAGAGCCACTGAGTGCGAATCTATCATCACTACTAAAACAGACCGAATTGACCTCATCAGAATGCCCCTCAAAGGTACCTATTACGTTACCGCTTACATCCCAAAAAATTGTCGTATTATCAAAAGAGCCGCTGAGTGTATATCTATCATCACTACTAAGACAGACCGAATTGACATTATCAGGACGCCCTACAAAGGTACGTAGCGCTTTTCCACTTTTTACATCCCATAATATTAGCGTATGATCAATAGAGCCGCTAAGTGCATATCTATCATCACTACTAAAACAGACTGAATTGACATCATCAAAATGCCCTACAAAGGTTCGTAGCGCTTTTCCGCTTTTCACATCCCACAATATTAGCGTATGGTCAGTAGAGCCACTGAGTGCATACCTATCCTCACTACTAAAACAGACCGCAAGGACGGTAGAATGCACTTGAAAGGTTCGTAGCACTTTTCCGCTTTTTACATCCCATAAAATTATTGAATGAAAAGAGCAACTGAGTGCAAATTTATCATCACTACTAAAACAGACCGCATAGACCACACCGGGATGCCCTTTGAACGTTCTAATCCAGGCAGGATCTTCAAAATGTTCTGTGCCAAACATCTTAAAAACCGGCAAGTCTTTTGTACTCAAGGCGGCAAAGAATTCATCGGCAAGATTATCCAGACCCATATTATGAGCTCGATAGTGCAGTTGCTGTAAAAGGAGTGTATCCGGCTGAGGAGACGTAACAGTATGAGCTTCTATTCTCAGGTTGTGACGTTCGCGGTCAAGAACTCTTAGAAGGTGCATTAACTCCTCTTCATAACGAGTTCCGCTTTTACTCCACTCAATCGCTACCTGAATATCGTCAATAACAGAATCTATACCACGCTCGATATATTCGCGTTCCAATCGAAAAACGTCTTTATATGCGGTATGTAAGTTAACTGCTGCTTGGTTCAGGAATTCTACTCGTTTCTCTTTTGCGATTAAACTTTCAGCAAATTCACGGACTAAAGGATGCAGCCGAAGTTGATTGTTTTGCAATTGCTCGACAAGACTGATTCTCACCAAAAAGTTAAAAGCATCGTCAAGCGGTGTGTCCAGACTCTCCCGCTGATCTTCGATTCCCGCTAAAAGCCCCAACCGCGCCACAGGAATCATTGCTGCTTCAGGAAACTGACCAGCAAGTTTAAACACGTATTTTGCGTTTTCATCTTCTAATAGTTCATACTGGCTTTCAAAAGTAGCCAATATAGAAGGCTCATGCACAGCCGGTTTGATGCCTTTTCGTTTCTCTTCTAAGATTTGCAGCCGACGTGCTTCTAAATTTTGCAGATAGACGGCATACGTAATAGTACCTCGTTTCTCGCGTAAATAAGCACCCGCCAGTTCAACAGCCAGAGGCAGGTTGCCCAACGTGGCACAGATCTTTTTGGCACTAACTTCTTCTTCTTCTGAAGCCGGAGGATTTTCCTTGGTCAGTAACTCAAACGCAGCATCAGCGCTCAGGACTTTTACCTCCAACGCCTTCGCATTTACCGGCAATGCTTGCGAACGCGAGGTAATCATTAAACAGCAGCCAAGGGCAGTCGGCACAAATCCGGGTAGCACCTCGTCATCTAATTTTGACGGGTCTGCCACGTTGTCCAGGACGACCAGCATAGATTTATGTTCACTGATATATCCTTGCAGCTTATGTAAGAGACGTGTATCAGCATCAGAAGAGGTGGGGTCTTCTACGGTTAGCCCCAATTTACGTGCTGCACTGGCGAACTCGGCTTGCCAGTCTCGTGCTGCGTTTAGCCACAGCACACCTTCCGGAAAGGCAAATGCAAACCGATAGGCAAATTCCACCGCTAACTGCGTCTTCCCTATACCGCCAAGACCAAAAACGTTTACTACTTGGTTAATCGCAACTACGTTTAATTCGCCTATTAGCGATAAGTACAGTTCTAATAATTCAGCATGTCTGCCCACGAAATTGGGATTCGGTCGAAACGGGATAAATGCATGAGGCGGTAATTTCGCGTAATCGTAGGTTCTATCTATGGTATCATGATCTCTCAGTTTAGCGATCAAGCTATTGATTCCTGTTTCAAAATCCGTAAACGATATACCGTTGATATGTTTCAGAGCTTGTGGCGGCTTTAAGTCATCGGGTAAATTTCTAAGTGGTTCTAAAAAGCATGGAATGATCCCTTTTTCTAATGCCCGTGCTGTCAACCACTCGTTTTTTACTGCGCTCGAAGTAGCTGCGTGCCTTGACCAGAGCAGGACAATATGATCACTGTCTGCCAGGCTATTGGCGGATTCGCTTGACCAATTTACGCCCGGGTCAATATCGCTAACGTCTCGCCAGGTATCAAATCCGTGTTCTTGCAGTTTCTGCTCGATTTTCGCTACGGCTTTTATGTCTTTTCGGGAGTAGCTGATGAAAAGCTTTACTTCTTTCAGTTCTTTCATTTCCTTCTATCGTTTTAACCCACTGATGGGATTTTATCTTTTTAATTATGACAAGGGGCGAACCTTCTTCCCCCTCTGAAAATCTTCCACGTCCTGCAAAACAATCAAAAATATTTAGATTATGGGATTTACCCAGTATTCTAACCCACCCGTTAAGATATTTACTCACTATCTCATGCTTTACCCGGGTATGTTCTTTATATTTCCACTTTTCCGGTGAATCGTCATGTAGTGGCATATTTCACCATACACAATTGCATTTAATCTTTCTGTAATCCATCCCTAAAGCTTCCCACATCGCTTTGGTTTCTTTACATAATGCAACATTGTCATAACTATATTTTTCCTCAAGATAATTTATTACTGAAGAATACATAGAGTATCTAAGACGGTATTTTATTTTCTTACCCCAGCTTGACACCTCATCTAAGTATTGCACCCATGATGTGTCCATAGTGTTGTTAATAGTACTCTGCAAGCCCCTAAGCGAGCCAATTGTTATCCGTTCGGGTGTGAAATCCGAAAAAATCTGGTCAATAAGCTCTTTATACTCTTCTTCCCATTTCGATTCAGGAAATGGAATCATAGGGTCTATTCTTATCCTCGTTTCATAACCAGCATCGCTAACTTTTCTCGCTGCGTTTATTCGCTTTGCAACTGATGGCGCTCCTATCTCCCATCTCTCAGCGTTTTCTGAGGTATTCAAGCTGAAACTAATTATTGCATGGTCATGTTTCTCCATCTCTAAGAGATATTTTACTTTGTCCGATTTCGTCAAAAACAAAACTTTATGCCTATCTTGTTTCTCAAACAAAGGGATTATAAAATTTGAAAAAGATTTATCTCCAGTTTCATTCATAAGAGAATCTGCAATCTCACCTGTATTAAGAACCTCTTTGGTATGTGTTGTCATAAGAAATGCTTCTGTATGCGATCTAACCTTTTCTCTATCTTTAAAAACAGGTTTAGTCTTTGTTTTTTGAAATCTAAATGTGCCCTTTAAGTAGCACCATGCACAATCAAATGGACAGCCATAAGCCCACTTTAACTCAAGAAAGTGAGGGCATATAACATCTGTGGATTTAGTTGGCAGAGAGGTCTTTTCAAATCGTTTTATAATTGAGCCATCAGCAACTTGCTGAACCAATCGTTTTTTACTTCCATCTAATAATTCATATTCTTTGATAAATATACTTATGCCGCCTAATTTATGCCTTTCCCGTGTGTTTTGCGTTTCCATGTCTCAACCTTCTATAACCTTAACCACCTCATAATTTTTTATGGTATATAAAGTATAAGTTCCGCCTATTTAATTTAGGACGCCGATTT
>CAZOEM010000286.1:0-4390 GCA_964578735.1 uncultured Halobacteria archaeon
CACCTCATACCCAGTCGGACGTCTCTTGTTTGAGCATACGTTTTGCCTCTTCATCTCTGCGTTTATGCTCTTCCTTTATCGCCACCGCACGGTTGAAGTACTCATCTGCTTTCTCATCATCGCCCATAGTTTTGTAAATCTGCGCCAGATTGTAACAAGTTGATACGCCCTCGTCCATAAGATAGTTGCTGAGATTCAGTGCAGTGTTGAGGAATCCAATCGCCATATCATATTGCGTTAAGCTCGCATAAGCAACGCCACAATCGTTACAAGCCTTTGCCAGTGTCGGATGAAGTGGGTCTTTCTTCACGATCTCTTTGTATATTTCTATTGACTCCTCGAAATTCCCTTCTGTAAGACGTTCTTCTGCGAGACTAAGCAGCTCTTCTGCGGTCTTTTTATTATCTCCCCTGCCGCTTCTTTCTTCTACCATAACAATATGATAATATTACATTAGAGCATATATAACATTGATATTTGCATAGAGCGAAAATCCCAAATTACAAGCACCAAATCTCAAACAGATCATAATGACCAAAAGCTAAACACACCTCTCTTTTGGGATTTACAACTTCCCACTCTTTATTGAGCACATTCAAATGGTTCTTTCTTGACATCAGGCAATTTTAGCCCAGCTTACCTGCGTCTTCTCTCACGCGCATTCGCAATCGTTTATGTATTGCTATTATCTCTTCTTTTCTCCTTTCGTCTGCACGTTCAAGATTATGGAAATAGGGAAACGGGATAGTCCCACCAGTTAGAAACTCCTTTATATCTGCTGTGACATTGCTATTAGGAATAGCCCCGGGGTCTTCTTCAAACCTCTCCCGGTTCTCTTCCCATTTCGTCACCATTTCCATCACTTCGCCTTTACCATCACGCACAAAAGCATTGCAGACCAGATGAAGGAATCGTATATCGTCAGATGCGAGACTTACATTGGCATATGGGACTGCATATTCGTTACCATTGAAGACCACGGATATCCCACCATGTGTCGCCACCTCGTTTAGCATCTTATAATCGGTGATGCTGTCGCCAACAGCGATGACATCGCTCAACGCAATTCCCTTTTCTTTCGCTATCGCCCTCACTGCATCTGCTTTCCGTTCTCCGCCTACCACCTTGGTCGTAAAGATGTCAAAGCCCCGCGAAGGGAGTTGAACGAAAAAGAACTCGTTTAGACGATTAACTATACGTTCCGTATTCTCAATGTCAGAATAAAGCGCAATTATGTCCCCTTCTGCTTTTTTTATTACAGAATAGACGTCTTTTTGTATGCTTCGCTCTAAATCCAACTTCGTGCAGATAATGTTATCTTCTGAGATTCCCAGTTTGCGACCTACATTGTATGCGTGCTGCTCGTAACTTGTGGATATGACATAGATGTCCCAATTCTCAGCCTGTAACATCTCAAACAGATATTCGGCACCTTCGACTATCTTTGCACGTTCTGATACCTTTAATATATCTTCTTTGGTTATACCATGCAGCAAGAAGAAAGGCAGAATTAAAGCAAGGGTATCACCGGGCTCGTAGCCTTTCCTACCTTCTAGCGAGATAATATCGTCATATCTGCTTATAACCTCAAAAACAGACGCGCCTTCTTTTCCTATGAGTTGCATCACGTCATAGGCGTTATCTTGTGGCGATAGCGGTCCTTCAAGGTCGAAACATATTGTCTTTTCCATTGCGAATATGTATGTATATATTGCATTCGTACAAATAAACCTTTTAAACTTTCAAAAAGAAACTAATTAAGAACGAATAATTTTTGATAATCGGACGCAGATGAACGCAGATAATCATGATTTTTAAATATAATGTAATTGACGGAGGAGATTATTTGAGGAAATAGTGTTCCGCGTAAATCCGCGTCTTAAATATGTAGAAGTTATACTTTGTATACAACAATAAATAAATGAATATAGGGTACCCTAATATTGTTATACTATGCTAAGTAGAAAAGCGGAAGATTATCTCGAAGCGATTCTGAACATCACGGAAAAGAAGGGTTATACAAGGGTGAAGGACATAGCCTTGGCGTTGGATGTTAAACCATCAAGCGTTGTGGAGATGCTAAAGAAGCTGAACGATATGAGTTACGTCATCTATCGGAAATACGATGGTGTGATCTTAACACCCAAGGGGCGAGAGTTAGGAAGTGTGATAAAGGACCGGCATGATACTCTAAAGGCACTTCTGGAAATAATACAGGTGCCCGAGAAAATAGCGGATAAAGATGCTTGCATAATGGAGCACGAATTGGAGACGAAAACGGTAGAGCAGTTGAAGAGTTTCGTGCGGTTCGTGCAGTCCGCACCGGATTATCCTCAATGGCTTGATCACTTCAAAACGTTCTGTGAGACAGGAGAGCATCCCTGTAAAGTGGATAAGCGAAAGAACATCGGTTCTCCGGATAAGAAACTAAATTAGTGACACATATTAACGCCGTTTAACCAAGTTGTACCGATATAATTCTCACCATGTGACGTTTTTCCGAGGAGATCAAATAGAATTTACAACTAAAAACTTCGTTTTCTATTGGGGTATGTCTTTACTTTTGGTGGGTCATAAATACTTAACCGAACACAGAGGGACCTATATTATTTCTTTGGTAAAACTTTTAAAACCTTTTGAAATAAAGGGTTTTCTAAAAAGGAAAGCTTTTATGAAGCGAAAAGTAAAAACTGTCTGGGAACTAACGAGGGCGGAGCATGGATTGATGTACGGTTTTGGTGTGTTAATAGGGATAGTTATAGCAGGCGGGAGTTCATATGCGGTAGCGATTTTAGGCTTTCTTATCGCACTAGCCATTCAAGCAGGCAACTTCGCGTTAAACGATTATTGTGATCTGGACTCGGACATAGCAAACCGGAGGATGGATAGACCGCTGGTGAGAGGCGAGCTAAGAAAAGAGGAAGCATTGCTAATCGCATGCTTCACCACGGCACTCGGCATTATATTTGCGGTATTCCTTGCGATAATCCTGAATAGCTTTATTCTCCTGCTCCTGGCACTTATATTAGCTGCATTGGGCATACTCTACGACATAAAGATGAAGGCATTCCTTGCGATAAGTAATATTTATATAGCAGTCACGATGGCAGTGCCTTTTATCTTTGGCGGATTAATAGCAGGAGGAGTAGATATGTCGCTGCTTGTCCTCGCTTCTATTGCGTGCCTTGCAGGTTTCGGAAGAGAAGTGATGAAGGATATAGCAGATGTAAAAGGCGATGCACTGAGGGATATAAAGAGTGTTGCACGGATATACGGTGTGGAGAAGGCAAAGACGATCACGGTTCTTTCTTATTCTCTCGCGGTCATACTGAGTGTGATACCTTTTTTCCTTGTCAAAACGACCTACTTCTTTAATCTTGCGTATATACTTGTGATTCTAGCTGCCGATGCTCTGTTTCTGCATGTGTGTCTCAAACTGCGAAAAGAGGATGTGAACTACAACTATCTGAGGAAAGAGACGTTAATAGCAATTGCTATTGGGTTAATTGCGTTTGTATCTGGTGCTCTGGTCACCTTATGATCTTAAATACGCAATTCAGGTAGCTAAGAGCTATTAGATTTTAAAAAACTGCACTGAAATAAAAATTTATTCGTAAAAAAGTATATATATCCCTGGTTGTGAGAAAGATGAGAATAGCAATAGGCGGCACTTTTGACCCGCTGCATGACGGACATAAGAAGTTATTGAAGAAGGCATATGAGCTCTGTGAAGGTGGAGAACTTGTCATAGGCGTGACATCGGATAAAATGGCACGTGCAAATAAGGACAGACTGGTTCTTCCTTACAATAGTAGGGCTAAGAAGATCAGGCAACATATGTATAAAGAATACGGGGTAAAGGTGAGAACGATGGAATTAAACGACCGATATGGCATCACCTTAGAGGCGGATATTGATTATATAGTTATATCGCCCGAAACGTATGATGTGGCGCTGACGATAAACGAACTAAGGAAAGAGCGTGGCAAGAAGCCGATAAAGATAGTAAAAGTGGCGCATGAAAAGGCAGCAGATGGGCAGATAATCTCTTCTACGCGGATAAAGGCGGGTGAGATAGATGAACATGGGGCTATACTGTGACATCTTCCGACTGCTAATTCTTTTTGTTCTTAATTCTTGCTAAAATCCTTAAATCTGATGTGCACATTTATAGTATCGCCGAATACGTTTTGGAGATAGTAATTAACAAATCTTCTGAACGGAACACGCCCCTTGAAGAACTGCCATACATTATACAGCATGCATTTGAATACGAAGAGTGCGAATCGTATCAGTAATATTAGTAATTTTGTGAATATTAGCAGTTCTTTTACGTACTATAGGTATCCCCATATGACTTGATACTAAAATATTGACAAATTATACGCTA
>CAZOEM010000287.1:0-4390 GCA_964578735.1 uncultured Halobacteria archaeon
CCTGGCTCCCTGTTCTGCCCGGGAGCATCTCACTGCCATATTTGATGTCTAGTGTGTGCGAGCCAGTCAAGAAGAGGCAGCAAGTGCTTAATTCGCCACTATCTACAAGAAGCTTTACTGTCTTCTGCCAGTCTGCAATACCGGACACTTCATCGAAGAATATATATGCGTTGTCGATACTGTTTATTTCTTTAAACATGAGATACGCCCTTATAAGTTTCAGAAGTTCGTCTCGATTTATCAGTGCATCGCAAGTAGCATAAAATATGGCTTTCACGGGCACATTTTTTGCCAGAAGCGATTTGACAATCAATTTTACCAATGTTGTTTTACCTACCTGTCTTGGACCCCTTAGGGTATATATGTTCCCGGGTACCAGTTCCGCGTCTTTTAGTATTTCCGGGACCCATTGGTATTTCTTTTCTGAATAGTCCTTTATGTGCTTGTCGCTTTTTATATACTCCTTCCCTTTCCACCACACGTTCTGGACTGAATAGTCGCGCAATTCCATAGTAATTATGATTATTGCATATTTATAAAGTTATGGATATTGGAATGTCAATATACTTATAAATGTACTAGTATCAGAATACCACAATATTCACTAAATTCAAGTTGAATGAAGACAAGATAGTATAAAGGGGTGTTTTTATAAACTGAGGTTACATATCAGGAGGGGGCTTGATAAATATCTCAGTGTATAGTCGAAGTCACTAGAAGGCAATAGGGTATGTTTTAAAGTCAAAAGAGCCCCCCCATTCTTAATTTTATCATGGACTTCGGTCACAGAAACCATATCCGACAAACCGCTGTTTCTCGTCAAGATTGGCAATGATGAACCTATCAGATTCGGAGTATGCAACCTTCTTTGAACCGGAAAGCGTTAAGACGCACTCACTGCCGGAAGCAGCGTGATCTACGGCATCGCCATTCATCACGATCTTTTCGACACGTACGGGTGCTGACTGGAGCCCTACGAATAGATGTAGCATAACACCAACATCAAGGCGTTTTGTGAACTGAGAAAGCGTGCAGTTCAACGTGAAATCCGTGGCTATTGTCTCGTCGTTTGAAATCACGTAGCCTCGATCTACAGCCTTTGACAGGATGTTCTTCAACGCCAGTCCGACCCTTGCACCTGCCGCTGCACTCTTTACATCTATGTCGTGCATCTGAATAGACCGAATCTCAACCGGCTTATCGACCGGCATCATTGTCATCTTCTCTTTTACATGTATCGTGCCCTGCCAGACCATGCCCAGAACCACGCAACCGATGCCAGTCACATTGAAGACATGGTCGATTACAACACGCGGCGGAAGCTCATTTAACCGTGCGAGCTCTTCATCCACTCTTTCGCCGATCAAAGCGATAATCTCTTTCAACTCTTCCATCCCATCGAACGTGGTAGTAGATATGGTGATCTGATCCCAGTTCTCAAGAACAGTGCCTGAAGTGATATTTCTGATGCTTTTCTTCAACTCTTCGAGTGCCAACGGGTATGAGACATCGGATTTGGTCAGAACCACGACCCCGCGTTTGCAGCCCAGCAGATCAAGTGCAACGATGCACTCGCCGGTGTATGAGTCAGGACCTGTAGGCGGAATGCACAAAAGCGCGATGTCCGTGAGATTTAGTGCTGTTACGAGCGGTTTTATTGACTTCGGATAACCAGTGGCATCGACTGTCATGAGCACTGTACCGCTTTTTGCAAAGTCATAGATGGTAACGTCTGATACGTTTCCCTTTTTGCCCAGTTTTGATGCGAGTGCGGTTCTACCACTCTGCTCGGTTCCGATGATTGCTATTTTCGTCATATTCGTTCCTTTGTAATTGTAAGATATAAAATATAAAATGAAAATAGCGAGCAACACCTGCACAAACAACGGCTATGGGTCCATTTTCGACACTATTAATGGTGGGGGAGGCTCTTTTTGGTTTGACGACAGTAACAACGGGTATGGCATCCAGATCTTCCATTCAAACAATAACCTTATCTACCTCAACAACTACATAAACAATGCTAACAACGCTGATTATTTTGGATTAGCCAAAAATGCATGGAACTCCACAAAAGAAATAACGTACACCTACAACGAAAAGAAGCATACAAACTTTATGGGCAACTACTGGGATGATTACAATGTCTCAGATGCGGATAATGATGGAATCGGAGATACTTCTTATAACCTGGATGGATGCATGGACAATTATCCACTGATGCAACCCTGGGAAAGTTACTTCCTCGAGGAAAACAGAACCAGAACCAATACCAAAAACGAAACCCAAAAATTCACTTTCTCTTCATACACATTATCAGCCAATAGACATCGCACAAGAAGGCGACATGGTAGCACCTTACGAATATCTGTGAAGGACGGTGGCATACCGATTTTTGTCACCTCAGATACCCTACACCATCTTTACCCTATCCAATGTACAGGGATTTTGGATTTTCTTTGGCGATAAACAAATATGTAGTTTTTACAAGCGGTAGATAATCCCCACCATCTTTTATCGCTCCGGAAGAATTATACGGCAGTGACGTATCTCCGAGTTCATCTCCATTCAAATCCCGGCCATCATAATCTGACCAGTAATTACCGCCAAAATAGGGTCCCCCCATGATGTTAGTTCCTGCTTTCGTTGTTACAAATGATCGATGATAACGTTTTAATAGCCCCTACCTCTAAAGAAGACGTCAAAGATTTTAACAGCGTTATTGGGTATCTGCTCGCAGTCCTTACAATTATTCAAAGTTGTATGATTTAGACTTCGGCATTCCTCACAAATCGCAAATTCTATCCTTAATTTATCTCCCATGAACTTTAATTTCCTTTTTCCCTTAAGTGTTCCTTCAAGGAAAGTAGTACATAATTTAGGGTTTTGAGAAAGCTTTTCATACGCTTTCCTAATACTCTTCTTTATGTGAGTCCCTCCCTTTTCAAGTTTTTTCCTGCTTTTTTTAGCTTTATCTGTCTCATATAGATCATATATCATAATTCATCCATTTCGACTCTCTTCGACTCGGTTGTCCTGGCAGATTCCATTGCGTCCATAAGGGAGTTGTATTCCTCTTTATCAAGAAGTGTATCAAAGGTTTCTAACCATGCCCTATCAATTTCAAACACTTTATTAGCCTCAATTTCGCTTAACTTTGTCACAAGATAACCACCATAAGGGATTTCCCTAACCTTTGCCAGGGTTTTAGAGGGTATAATCTCTACCTTAGTTTCGTAAGCTAGATACATAAGCGTGCTTGCCCATTCATTTGCATATTTTCTAGCAACTTTATCTATGTATATCAAAATGTCCCGATTCTCATCTAACAAATACGTAGCACTTTTAAGAAGCTCCTTACCGCGGTCTGTTAATTCGATGTTTTCGTGCTCTGTAACTAATCCGTTCTCCGTCAAATAGTCTAAATCTCTATAAACCTCAGGTGTGAAAGGACCCAAATGCCATTTATAGAAGTTATAATTAAATCCTTTTACCTTATTCTTTACCATTCCTTTCTCTGCAAAGAATAACAGTTTCATTAGTTTCGTGATTCCACTTAATTCGCCCTGTTTATTAACTTCATTGATTAGGTAGAGCAAGAGCACTTTGTCTATTAATTCTTCATTCGTGTCTCTAACTCTATTAGCCTCTATTGTTCCGGAAATATATGGCATAGTTACTGCTGACATATCCTACCTCTCACACCCTTATCAATATTAAATTGTCTTCTTGATTTATAAACTTTGGGGGGTATAGTATCATAAAATTGGCGTGAATAAAGTAAGGCTAGAAAGGGAGATGATAAAATGACGGAAAAAGGTGTTTGTGGGCTATTGTCGATTTTAATGGTTTTTATGCTGGTAGTAGGTTGCGCCGCGACTCCTTCCGATGGTGCGGTATCAGAAAGCGATGGGGTTTCTTCATCTACCACGATTTACGTGCCGGATTCGCATCCAACGATACAAGCAGCGGTGGATGCTGCGAGTGCAGGCGATACGATCATTGTGCGGGATGGCGAATATCGTGAGAAATGTGAATATAAGCGGGTTCATGGTGATAGGGGCAATTGGTTGGCTAGCGGCGGGAATGTATCTTTCTGATGCGGATTACTGTACTATAGCGAACAACAACTGCTCTAACAACAATAGGGGCATCTACATCAGGGATTCCCGCAACAAAAAAAGATTTAAAAATACAAAGGAAAAACTTATTAGGGTGTGATTATATGGGTGACGTAAGAACACTTACGGAAATGAAGGAGATTCTTAAAAGAGATGAAAAGGAATTAAAAAAGAGGTATATGATTAAAATGATTGGCATCTTTGGCTCCTATTTACCTGACTTTCAGCGTTGTATAGGCTACAACCCTAAAAGAGTGCATCTGCAAAAC
>CAZOEM010000288.1:0-4377 GCA_964578735.1 uncultured Halobacteria archaeon
ACAGTAACAGGCGTATATGGCAATATAATACATGTCGAGGCAACGGCTGGAGAGGAGTATGTCGAGTTTGAAGAGGGACTAAATGACTTTAAAGACACTTTCAATCGTTTAAATACTTCTATTACTGATCCAGTTACTGGTAAGACGATTATAGACCTATCGACAGGTATGCCAGAAACGCATGTCTACGGATTCGATGTACCGATAGAGGAAGACGGGCAAATGGATTTCTCAGCAAGGTTCTACGATACCGGTGCATATACGATAGAAGTGATAGACTATGGTAAGGATGGAATTCGAAACACGGCAGATGATGAGATGGATGAGGACTCGGAAGATGTGAAAGTAGCAGAAAAGGACGTTACATTTGATATGCCATCGACAGTAGTAATAGGCGAGGATTTAGAAATCCGAGGAACGACAAATGCTGGTGACTACATAGACATCGCCGTTGACGATTACATAGTATATACGAGTATACCAGTGGAGGCGGATATGACATTTGAGGAGGATTTGATAACACCGGAAACAAGAGGTACAGGAGCACCGGGAACAATAATAATAGAGGCATTTATAAGGGTTGCTGGTGATCCGGTACCTGACATATATACGGACATTACAGATCGTGAGGAAGATGGTCAGACCTCGATATTACTGACAGCCGGTTCGTTGACCGTAGACCTATCAGCTACGGGTGTTGCACAAGAGGATGAATTCAAGGTAGAAGGCACTGCGGAAGGTTCCGATTTCGTTGATATAATAACAATCGCACCAAAGGGCGGTTCCGGAAGAGGAATAAATCCGGGTAGTATCCCCTCTGTTCCAGGTATTAGCCGTGACAGTTCCGCTGTCTCAGATATAGATTATAGCTACTTAAAGGACCTCTATGTCGATGAGGACGCAGACACGGGTAAATATTTGGTGATTGTGGTAAGTCCGGGACGTAACGGAGTATATGACGAGATAAACGATGATCATCTTTTTGGCGCGGAGTTTGAGGATGCATACGGACCAATAGTGAATCTCGGAGCGAAGACACAAGGGCAGATATTATCTATCGTAATGGACGCGACGGTAGAGGCAGCAGGGAGCGATGATCTTATCTTCGTAGCTTCCGTAAATATCGAAACGCCGATGGTAGGCCTCGATCCAATTACAGGTGTAGGAGTAGGAGAGCCAATGCTTGTAACCGGGGTATCAAATAGAGAGGAGGGATATACAATTATTCTCACTGCTAGGGCAGGTGTGGAATCTTTAACAGCAACACCGGGAGAATATGAAGAACTCCCACCTGCAACAGTACCAGTAGAAAACGGCACGTTCGAGGCAACTTTTGATACAACAACTGCTGTGGCAGGTCTGTACATAGTGATAGCAGATGATGGCGATGGACATACGGATGAATTTGAAGTGGAAATAACGGCAGCGGGAGCGCCGCCAGTAGCGCCGGGAGAAACTCCGACACCAGTGCCAACGGTAGTGCCAGCGGTAGAGCCAGCGGCAGTGCCAACAGCAACACCAGAGGCAACGGCAGCGCCAACAGAATCACCGAAACCAGCAGGGTTCGAGTTTGTATTTGCAATTGCAGGCTTCTTAGCGGTCGCTTACCTTGTGCATAGACGGAAGAACTAAAACAACAGAGAAGAAAGAATGCAAAGTTTTGTAGGGGCGGTTTTTTGTCCCCTTTTTTGTTTTTATACACTTTCTTTCTAAAGAAAGAACCTGTGCTAAGAAAGGAAGGTTTTGCTTACGCAAAGATGTTTAAGGAAAAGTTTTTTTTATCACTTTTTATTGCAATAATACAATAGAGAGTGAAGAAGAAATGAAAAAGGCGAATATAATAGTGAAAGGAGAAGTGCAGCGTGTGGGATATAGAGATGCAGTGGAGAAGATAGCACGAAAGTTGAAGATAAGAGGTTTTGTTGAGAATTTAAAGCATTATGATGTTAGAATCATTGCAGAGGGAGAAGATGCGAATATAGACCTGTTCCTCGAGCGAATAGAAATAAGGAAATTCCCGATTGATGTAGAAAGCACAGAAGTTAGCTTTGGGGCGTATGAGGGCGAATATGAATATTTTGAGATAACACGTGGCGACTGGCATGAAGAATTGCTTGAACGACTAGATACTGCCGGTAGTTTGCTTTATAAGTCGATGGAACTCGGCGAGAAAACAGTAGCTCTCAGTGAGAGGTCCGTAGCTCTTGGTGAGAAAACAGTAACTCTTGGCGAGAAATCTGTAGCTCTTGGTGAGAGGTCCGTAGCTCTTGGTGAGAGGTCCGTAGCTCTCGGTGAAGAATCGGTAAGAATAGGGAAGAAGATGCTGGAGAAGCAGGATGCGACCATAGATGCGATAGGAGAAGTATCGGAAAAGATAGAGGGAAGTAAAGAAGAGATGGTTACGGAAATAAGCTCTTTAAGAGATGACTTAAGGTCCTATATGGAATATAAGTTTGCAATGATCGAGCATGAAGTAGAAACGATAAAGGCTAAAATCGGGATGGTTTAGGTTTTAAATAAGAGGAGAAGAAACAGATATTATGCTGAAAAGGGTCCGCATCAAGATAAAAGGGGATGTACAGATGGCGGGATACCGGACGTTTATCAAGAATACGGCTGACTCGCTCAACGTGAATGGATTTGCCCGGAATCTGGAAGACGGAAGCGTTAGGGTGGTTTGTGAGGGAGAAGGTGAAGCGGTAGAAGGGCTAATCAATTCGGTGAAACGAAATTCACCGTCATTTGTACGCATAGAAGAAGTGGCAGTGGCATACGAGGATTATAAAGGCGAATTCAGCAGTTTTGATAGGCGTGGGGTTGACGTTCCTGGGGAAGAGGTGGCAAGAGAGAATGAGATGGTGACTGTGATGCGTAGTTTCGATAAGAAAGGCGAGGTGATGATTGGCATTTTGGGTACGATGAATGAAACTCTGGGTACGATGAATGAAACTCTGGGTACGATGAATGAAACTCTGGGTACGATGAATGAAACGTTGAATAGTGTGAAAGGGGATACGAGCAAGATGCTGGGGAAGCAGGATCAAATGCTGGGGAAGCAAGATCAAATGCTGGGGAAGCAGGATGAGACCATAGAAGCAATAGGGGAAGTATCGGAAAAGATAGAGGGAAGTAAAGAGGAAATGGTTACGGAAATAAGCTCTTTAAGAGATGACTTGAGGTCCTATATGGAATATAAGTTTGCAATGATCGAACATGAAGTAGAAGCGATAAAGGCTAAAATCGGGATAGTTTAGGTTTTAATATTTTATCTTATCTCTAAAGCGATTATTTAGGATGAACACGATAGAATGGGATGATGATACGGAATCGGTAAAGCTGATAGACCAGACACTGCTGCCGGGCGAGTATAGGGTAGTTGCATGCAGGCGTGTGACGGAGCTTATAGAAGCGATAAAAAGATTAAGGGTGCGTGGTGCACCGGCACTAGGCGCTGCAGGTGCCTATGGCGTTGTTTTGGCATGTGCAAATGCACGAGATAAAAAAAAACTAAGGGCTGAGGTAGAGCAGCTAAAAAACGCACGACCTACGGCTATAAACTTATCTTATGGTGTTATCAGAGCGTTAAATGCGGCACTTGCTGCTAGTACAATGGTAGAGATGAAAGAGAACGCATTGGAAGAGGCGAATCGGATCGCAGAAGAAGATGTTGCGGTGAACAGAAAGCTAGGAGATTATGGTAGTGCGCTTTTGGAAGACGGCGATGTCGTGCTGACACATTGCAATGCCGGTCGGTTAGCATGTGTTGATTGGGGCACGGCATTGGGAGTGATAAGAAGTGCGATAGCGAAAGGGAAGCGGATAGAGGTGATCGCGTCTGAGACAAGGCCGTTAAATCAGGGTTCCAGGCTAACCTGCTGGGAACTGAACCGAGATAAAATCCCCGTTACGCTTATTACCGACAGCATGAGTGCGGCAGTTATGAGGGAGGGGAAAGTGGATAAGGTGATTGTGGGTGCGGATAGAGTGGTAAGGGAGGGAGTAATAAACAAAATAGGCACTTATATGCATGCCGTGGTGGCGAAAGCGCATAAAATACCCTTTTACGTCGCTGCGCCCCGTTCCTCTTTTGATACGGATAGGAGTTATAAGGATGTTGTGATAGAGAAGCGGAGTTCGGAAGAGCTTTTATTCTGCGCGGGTACGCAAATAGCACCGCTTGATGTGAACGTGTATAATCCGGCATTCGATTTCACTCCCTTCGAGCTGATAGAAGCGGTGATTACGGAGACGGGAGTCTATAAATCAGTGCAAAATCAACTATTAATAAAGAACGATTAATTTGACAATGTCAAATTAACACAATTTTCAAAAATGTATTACGAAGGATAAAAGGGAGATGCTGGTGGACCATATAAG
>CAZOEM010000289.1:0-3915 GCA_964578735.1 uncultured Halobacteria archaeon
ACCCTTACGAGGTCCCTACCCGGCGATTCCGGGAGCATATAGGGCTTACCAAGTTCTACATCGCAGATAACTATGAACGCCTTAGAAGCCATCTTTAAGCCGGGAATCATATGTCCATACGCCATAACGTTATGGCAGCCGTTATGGCCAAATTCCACACCTTTTGGTCTAAGCGTATCAACCCAATTTCGCTTATCGTAATTTACGACTCTTACAATGGTTCGCATTACACTCTTCATAGCGTTCTTATCCTGGCAGTTGATCTGAGCTGGGTTCTCGGATTTCCCACGTTGTCCTGCGAGCTTACCACGCAAGCGTTACCCCCGGCGTGTTCCGCAGTAGGATTACCCCGAATGGAGGGGGTAGCCGCAAGGCAATCCGCGATGCAACTTCTTGTCAACAAACTAGAAAATTCGATTGTGCCCGGAACAGTGGGTTTCGTCAGCATGCTCAGACGCGCCTCTTCGGGAATCTATGTCCCGCCAGTTCACGCGGTCCGACTGGCATGCCAACTGCTCCACTATGATTCCGGCCGCAGCTTGGCCAATCATGATGGCGTGCCTGATTTCGTGGCCGGTTTCAAGGCCCGCAACGACGCCCGCAGCGAACGCGTCCCCCCCGCCAATGGCATTCACAACGGTGGCCGGGGGAACTGGATGCGTTGTCTTGGACCCATGATGATAGAGTTCGGTCGGCATAGCGCCATCGGTTACTATCCAGAAGCCCGGAATTCGCGTGCTGAGTACGCTGATTGGGCACTTCCGTTCAAGCTCATCGGCTTCCTTTCGATTAAGGAAAACTGCTTCCCATTTCAGGCGAGTCAAGTCGTTGACTGTCGTGAGACCCTTCGATAGGGTACGTTGAGGAGCGGCATACAACCTTTGTCCCAGAGGGAACTGGGGTACACGCCTGAGCGGAAAATCGGCGAAAAATACGGCATCACAATCCCGTGTCGCACTAGCAACGTCAACGAGACGAAGACTTTCGAATCCATCCTCATTGTCGGCCCAGCTGTAGGTATGCTCTTTGAGCCTAATCCTAATGCGAGGTGGGGGTCTGGTTTTCTGGATGGACGCTCGGAGGTCAATACCCTTCGCCGTAAGATATCTCTGGTACGTAACGCTATTTTCGTCCATCCCGAAGGCAGTGGCGAGGCGGACATGCAGTTCCAGATTTGCAAGATGAGCCGCGACGTTTCCAGCCGGTCCACCGAAGTTTTTCGCAGGTGCGTCATCCACGACGTTTTCCCAATCATCCCACATCGCGCGCCCGAGCACGGCAATAGAGCCTGAATTCATGTGCCCCTCGCCAGCAAGAGCGTCCCGCCCCATTCTCTGGGGACTCTTCCTGATGGAAACAGCATAGGCAATTCTCGGCATCGAATTTCATGGAAGTCCCGGCGTTCATTTGGGAACAATCGTAGCCAGGTTGTGGGTCCGCGACCATGTTGTACAAGCCGTTGCGAGTTTTGCAGTGCTCCATCAATGGTCGTTGTCTGTCCCGCTTTGCGAACAAGTGGTATTTCCCGTTCGACATGAAACCCGCACGCTCCTAAGACAGCAACGAGGGGGTCTCTATCTGGATACGCTTCAAGCACAATTTTCTTGAGAGGAGGAAAAAGCTGATTGTCGAAGTGCTTGAGAAGGTCCGAATGGAACGCGGTTTCGATGACAATTGCGCCATCTTCCCCCAGCACTCGTCTTAGGTCCTTGAAAACACGAGTCCACTCCGCAGGGTCGAGGTGGTGAACCACATACCGCATCAGCGTGATGTCGAAGCACCTTTCCTTGAATGGGAGACTGTCAAGGCGCGCTTGCACGAAGCGCCCTATACTTCCATTGTTGGATTGTGATAAGGCAACGGCGCGGCGGTTCTGGTCAAAGCCTGTAACGCGAAACCCAGCGCGGCTCAGAAAACGACTGTACTTTCCTCCACCCGAACCACAATCCAGCACGGAATCCCCCTGCTTGATGCCAAGCTTCAGGAGATTTGATAGCCAACTCGTCTCCGGCTCCTTTTGGAGCCAATCCCCTACTTGAGCGTCATAGTCAATGCCGTCATGGCGCAGCGTTTTCCTCGGCAACATTGCTTCCGTCAAAAAGCGCCCTCCATCTGGTGCGAACATGACTGATGCTCCTTATTAACGGCCATGAATGCGAATCCATGCGGCGCGTCACTTGCAATGGCCCATGGTGCATCCCCCGGAGCCGCACTGAGAGCCGCAGCGGCAACTCTCGAAGCACCAGCCGCATGGAGAAGAGATGCGCAAGTACGCATCGTCGCCCCAGAGGTCATCACATCGTCAACCAATAGGAAGGTGCCCGAAAGCTGCGCAGGGCTGTCGAGTTCATAGAACTCTTTCGCCAATTTCTCGCGTCTTTCCCAAGGTGCGTCTTTCATTTCTGAAGGGCTCTTTCGCTTCAGCAAGTCAGTGCGAACACTCGCGGAAACCCCACTCGAACGCAATTCCTTGGCCAATTCCTGGCACAACAAGAAAGAAACGTCACTTCGACTTGGAACGGGCGTCAGTATGACAGGGGCGCCGTCGTGCCGTTTGGTCCAAGTCGCAATGTCCGGAAGTGTTTTCCCCCCATGCAATTCGGCAAAGGTCGGCAATGAGATTCTGTCGGCTCGGGTTCCCAGCATCCTTCGCAACTTTGAGGCCATTCGCAATTGGGCCACGTCTGGCATAAAGCCAAGAGACAAAGATTTCATCCAGTAAGGTTCCTAACTGCTGGAAACTTCGGTAGTTACTAGCCGCAATTCCGCCCTGATAAGGAATAATGTTAATACAGTGGCGAAGCGAATCACGGAGTGAACCAGATGTGTCGGTTAGGGCCGTCGCCATGAATTGGTCGACCCCTTCAGCGGTTGAGACGACGGCGCTTCCAACCGCCTGAAGCGTCCGCACAATTTCTGTGGAGTGTAGAACCATGAAATCAGAGTTAGTGAATCGTCGCAATCTCCAAGTTTGGCCCTTCGTCTTGGTTGCTCCCTGTACCCGGAGCCTGCGCGCGCGGAGCTGAGCCCATCCAGGGAAATCACCATCACTGAGAGGCCACGACTCAACGACTTGGCAATCCTCGCGTGAAATGACGAATACTGGCTCAGTGCGAGCAGTGTTTTGGACCCGAGATTGACTGTTTGACATCCGCTCTACCTGGCTCCTAACGCTGTTCCACCGCAATGGGGAATGGTTCGACTTTTCTGAGATAGGGCGACCGCAACAGACCGAAATACAGTTCAAAGCCAACCACACAATGCGCGCCAGCCATTAGCCAGATGATTCGGGTTGGATTAGCGATTGCCGCACAGATAAAAAGGCCCATGATTGCCGCATACATGTACGCGAAGCCTAGTTCAAGCAAGGTTTTCCAGAGAACCGTCCAGGCAGGCAATGGGGAAACCCAGCGAATATAGTACGTGTCAATCGCGCGTGAGCAAGTCTCATAATCTCCTCTCTCAAGGTTTTGGAGCAACAATTTCTCAAGTGCAGTGAACCGCATTACATTCAAGTAAGCCTTCGCCGTTCGTATAAAGAGATGGGCTAAAACGAGAAACAGAACAGGGAGTAGGAGTTGCAAATTTCCATTAGGAAAGCTGTCACTGATGATGATTGCCCCGACAACCCCGATAAATACGGTTATTGCCCAAGTTATTGTGCTATGGAGGTACGTCATGCTTGTACTAATTTGGGTGCTCAGCCCGCTGGCAAACATTCTGATTGTCTGTGCCCGGTTTTCATCAAGTTCCTGGGTCATGTTTTGCCTTCCGGGGCGAACCTATGGGTCGCAATGCCATACACATCCTTTGCACCAGAGCATGGCACCAATGCTGGAGGGGATTCCTCCCTCAGGTGCCTTGTCATAGGCCGCTACCATTTCCTGGCCGCACTGCGGGCAACTGGGCCTCGCC
>CAZOEM010000289.1:3925-4375 GCA_964578735.1 uncultured Halobacteria archaeon
TCGATTGTCTGCCTTGACTTGCCATGCGGGGGGCCCAGCCTCGCCACACCCGATTGAAATCGGGTGCATCCCATGTATTTAATGCTCTGCTTCTTTTCATTTAAATCTCCGCGAAAAATCTGGCACCGTTATCCCTATTGCTCTCACCCCACTATATCGTATTATTATATCACTATCTAAGAGTTCAGCATCATCTGCCGCAGTTGGGGCTCCAAAACTTATATACAGCACATCTCTATCACGGTCGTAGTCAACGTCTAACTTTTCTAGTTCTTCCACCTTTAATGTTGCCTCCATAATATTTCCCTCCTAATTATCCTTTCAAGATCAGAAGTTATAAATGAAGTTATAACCTCCTCATTTTCTTGATATCCTCGTTTTTCATTACCACCTCGAAGCCCCAACCTGCAGAGTAGGAGGAGGTCTTACGACCTCCGTCCCCTCATCGAA
>CAZOEM010000290.1:0-3810 GCA_964578735.1 uncultured Halobacteria archaeon
ACTATTTTATGGCAGTAAAAGGGCCGACTGTTTCAATTCAACGAAAGGCGGGATATATAAACAATATGAGGGAGATATATTCTTGGAAATGTGATTATTCATCAAAAAGAAACCAACTGAAACTTTAACATTTATAGTGGGGAAATTCCCCGAGTAGGAACTTTTGATTAGTTACTTCCTTTTAGCCATTTTCAATAATCGAGCAGTAAAAAACTTTCTTTCAATAAAAAAAAACAAAGAACAGAGACCCATATTAGGATTCTGTCCCCCACCAAAACATCTTTAGTCACTTTTTTTCGTTTCCTGGTTTCTAAAAACAACCGGTGTCAACTACTTCCCTCGAAAACGCTGTCCTCTGGCAGATACATCAACTTCTCCTTTAGCTCTTCCTTGAACATTTTAAACGCCTTCGTCTCCTCTTTCGTTACATCGCCTTTTCCCATTCTCGCCAATTTGCACTTCGTCCTCAGTTCAAAGAATCGTTCCGGGAATATCTCTTCCTTCACCCGGATCGTAACAGAATCGTTGGTGGACTTCCGAGTGAATGTGTAGACGTAGTTATCGGCCGTAATATTCACTATGTCTGCTCCTTCGTCAATTGTGAGGTCTTCGGTTGGATCCAATATGTACTCAAAGGTCATCACGTGCCCGTCTGATGGATGTCCAGAGTTAATTTTCACGTCACCTCGCTGTGGTGTTCCGTTCCATAGGTCTTCCGAAAAAGCTCGCAAGGTTGACCGGAATGCCGATGCCACACAGGGGCATATCTCTACCACACCCTCACCGTGATATTTTCCGGCGTCTTCTATTGTTATCGTTAGCAGTTCTTCTCCGTCGTATATCTGTACTGATGGGTAACTGAGCGCCTTAGCTGCTGTGAGTTCGATCCATTCTGCCACATCCGGATGCGGAGTCAGCGCTCGCGCTCCTTCTTCCGGATATGCGTAACTAATGTTCTCCAGCAGTCCAGGGATTTTTCTACCCGTGAAATGCCCTTCGCTGACCAGCAGCGGAACAACAATGGGGTCAGATGTCGCGGAAACATGCTCCACCACCGCACTTACTAAGAGGTCTGAATGCAGCGTCTCATTTGGGAATACAAATGAATATCGTACATCACTTATGTTTAGCCCCATTCCGTACCTCAATTTGAGTCTCATCTGCTCTGCTAGCGACTCGGAACTGTTTACCCAACCTGCGAAATCTGATTCATTATCTGTTCCGTGTGCAACAAGTACGATGGTTTCATTGGCTGGATTTTCGATTAACATAGCCGCGTGATCCACCAAGATATCCGCAATCGCCCAGTGGTCATCAATAGCATTTGTAAGTACGATCTCCGCTTCTGTATCAACGGGAACGAGTTCTTCTTCCTCCGATTCTCCTCCACCGTGGTGCTGCTTTGCTGTTACTCCCATTGCGCTTACTGTCTCGGCTACCGGCATGTAGCTAACGCTGTATCGCCCTTCAAGAGATACAATAGATCGTTCCATCTCTTTTCCTTCGACAAATACCTGCCTGCTCATCATGCTCATCGTCGGCAGTTCCTCGCGCAGCCCAAGCACGTACTCGATCTCGCCAATGTGCCCGCTGTGTGATGATATGAACAGCGGTACTGCGATTATCTTTTTAACGCCCGCTTCATCGAGCTTGTCCACTGCAATGCTTATCGTCTCGTTTGGCACGAACTCCAAGAAACCGAGTTCTACAGGGTACGGCGAACTTACATTCGCCACTACTGATCGAAGATGAGCACACCATGAATCGCTCGGACTGCCGTGTCCTATCACCAGAATGCCTATTCGTTCGTACTCCTCAACAGATGCCTCTTTGATCCGGGTGAACGTACCTTCCCATTTTGCCACCTCGATATCGGTTATATTTTTAGCTGTCCAGGTCTTTACAGTGGTATTATCATCAACAAAAGTCTCACTCTCCTCGCAGGTAACATTCTCCATGATGCCCAACTCGAGAAGACCGTCCATTTCATACGTGCTACCATAGCCTTTTGGCAGTAAATCATAATACCTGGGTGCCTCGTCTCCCTCCTTAATCGCAAACTTCTCTTTGTCCGCGTCCCACCATGCTTCACCTGTCTCCGCTTCCTCCTCGCCTCCCATTACCACAACAAAATCCGCAGCGGTCGGTCCAGTCAGGCTAACCGTTCTCGTGCTGATGGTAGGCATGGGCTGTTCACCTATCGTCATTGTGCCATTGAAGCTCCAGTTGCCGGAAAGAAGCTCGAAGAGCTCCTCAGGCGTTATCTGCTCTGATATGTTACTATTTTCTGCACTTGCAATTCCCGTTGATAACGCGAGAACGCCCAATACTAAAACGCTTGTCAGCACTACAATAATAACACTTAATCTTCTTTTTGTTTCATTCATTTTTTTCTTTTCACCTCCTAAACAACTTTTTTACCTCCGATAAAAACAGAGACTAAAAATCAGTCCTGTTTTTTTCCTTTGTGCTTGTTTTCTAAGCACAAGGTTCTATCATTTTTTATACCTCCTAACATCTTGTCCCACGTTTCTCGCCAGTTCAGTTCGTTCATTTGACTTTCTCTAGAATATCCGCTTTAGCACCTTCGATATATGCCAGGCCCTTTTCAGTAAAGACATACCTCTTTACCCAGCCTTTTCCGCCTCCAGGCACTGGTACACTGCATATTTTACTCAGTGAGCATCCTGCACACTCTTTCCCGGGGCAAACTTCGCAGAGATAACCAGCACGAAACAGGAACTCTATTATTGCCACGAGTATAGACTTTCTCATATCTAACTCATTTGCAAGTTCGTCTAAAGTACCTCCTTTCTCTATCCTATGTAGAAGTTCCTCGCTTACTGGCATTTTCTTTTCCGAGCGTGTTGCATCAATTCTTTTTTGTCTGCCAATTTTTACCTCCGTTTATCTCATTAGCTGTTAGGGACATAAATAATATCGCCTAATAAAGCTTGGTTTTGGCTACAAAGCCGAATAATGTTAGGTTTTTGGGCGAAAATCGTACAAATATCTTCTATAATGTATCCCTCTTAAACCTGACTACCTTCCATCTTTGCTCAATCAACGTTACCAAATTCCCCTTTGCGGAGAGGTTCATATTACCTCCTCGATTATGCATTCGAAATCCGCAGTAGTTATTGATAGCTTGCCTACTTTCTTTCCCCTCTGTTTTGCTTCCTTTGTTTTCTTTAACCAGACCTCGGTGCAGATATTCGTAATATCCCTACCAGTGCAGTTCTCAGGTGTCAGATCAACAATGCGATTGAAATCTATGCACGGCGCTTTTTTCCGTGCCAACTCATAAAGATCGCGTATATTGGCTGATGTCGTCCCGAGCCATTTTTCGCTCTTGTTCCGCCCTTATATGCCCTAATCGAAGATTATAAATTATCTGTTCATACTCTACCAATCGCTCTACCTGCTTTGAAATTACATGTTCTGCAATCTCCATTTCATCTGTATATCCCGGCCGCTTTGCTTCTTCGTACAGCTCATTCAACAAATCCCCTTTTCTATCGGTCCCTACAAAATTAGCGGTCGCCATGTTATGACACACCTCATATTATAATCCGATGTTGTTAGGTACGTAAATAGCAACCCCTAAAAATGTTCGGTTTCGGCTAAAAAGCCGAATAAAGTTACGATTTTTGGCATCTACCTACGAGTAACTTTTTTAGAAGAGAACGTTTGTAGCAATACACATCTTTCCACGCTATTTTCCTCTAAGCTATCGAATAGCCATCTAAAGCTCTTCTTTTTGAATTTAGCAAACTTCATTTATATAAAAGAAAAAACAGAAATATGTTA
>CAZOEM010000290.1:3820-4371 GCA_964578735.1 uncultured Halobacteria archaeon
GTTATAACACATTAAACCTAGTAATCTCAGGCAGGCTTCCTTCTTGACTAGGTATAGTAGCTTTTGTCCGCGGTAAAACAATTAAACAGAGAAATGATGAAAATGAAAACCAAAGCAGTTCTAATAGTTATGGTGGCGTTGATTGTGATTGGTATTTTTGCACCAATAGTTAGTGCTGAAACAGCGGAAGAGTGGAATAATAAAGGTATTGGTTTTGCGATGTCCGATGAATACGAAAAAGCAATAGGATGTTTCGACAAAGTAATAGAACTGAAGCCTAATTCCACTTCAGCCTATAACCATCGAGGACTTGCATATTACTATTTAGAGCAATATGAAAGAGCAATAGGGGATTATAACAAGACAATAGAACTGGATCCGAATTATGCCACGGCTTATTAGGATACGGTATTGACCACTTGACAAAATTCCAAAAAAAATATCAAACGCAGATATGATAGCAAATAAAATAAGAAAGGAACCACAGATATGTGTTATTCAGCCATCTTTTTTTGTATAAGTTGTTAGTGCCAATAGTAATAGTAACTCAT
>CAZOEM010000291.1:0-4357 GCA_964578735.1 uncultured Halobacteria archaeon
TTTTCTTTCAGTCGCTTAAATCCGAACTCAACATTAAAATTGCTTTGTAACAGTACTTGCATAGAGAAAAAGGGTGCTCCCCCCTTTAAATTGGGTTAATTAATTGACAGGATGAAGAACAATCAATCAAAACTAAGAAGCGGATAAAAATATCTTGATACACAGTATCAATTAGTATTTCAACAAGCCATAGATTGAATCAGAGTTAAAAAGCAGTAAAAATTCGCGATAGCTCACGCTCACACCTTCCTTCGGTCTTCTACTTGACTTTGACTCAACGAGAGTAGTCCGGATGGTAAAGAAGCACCTCTTCCCAGGTCCATATATGGTCTGTTAAACCTGCGGCGATTGCAGGCGTGCGTTTTTGTTTCCCTCTGCCCTTGCCGAGCGTCAAACTCATATGTGGCCTGATGAAATTGTAGAAGACCTGAAAGCTTACCACCCTTTTATAGTCTTTTACGATGCGTCCGCTTTTCCATTCTTTTACCACCTGCGCATACATGATGCCCTTAAAATATCGCTTTATTTTATCCTTCGATCATCTTTTTATTATCACATTGGCGGTAAAAGATAAAAAGGAATAAAAATAAATACCCCAACTATAAGGGGGGAACACCAAAAATACATTTTCACTTTTTGCGATCCCACTTTTGACGTATGGCCTCCTGAATATCCGGCGGCAGCGACCGTACGTCCAGGATCATCTCATCTGCCATCGCTAGATTGGAAACGGGATTGCTTTTTTGCATGTGGGTTGTGGAAAACTCATTATCCCAGTATCCCATTTTGAACATATCTCGGATCACCTTTGCTTTCTGTGAGACAGTACTTTTGGATGTACCGAAGTAATCGGAGATGTCAGCGGCACCAATATAAGGCTCGAAATTTGGATCGAAGAGGAAGTTGATGCTGCCCAGGGCATGGATTATCGCCGCAGCCCAGATTTCCATCCGACCGGAAAGGAAAGGCACATTTCGCTTCCGTGACATTTTTCGTATTAGTTTCTCGCATAACTGCTTGTAATCTTCATCCAGGTACGCATCACAAAATCCCGCTGTCATTGCAATAAGCTTTTGCATCCCTTGCTCGATGCGCTCTTTATCTCTCATTGTTCTTACCTCCGGTTAGTTGTTATAAAACCTACTTGCTATACTATTATTGTGAGTGATAATAGATGAACTTTAGGTATTTAGCCAGAAGATTACATAGATTTTCACACGTATTTTTTTCTTTTCGCACAGGCTAAATTTTCTTTCTGTAAAAGAGAAAAAGTGTTGTGTTAATCTTGTAAAATCTCGTGGTTTTTTACCCTTGCTATACAAATACGAACCTTTTTATACCTCCCGCTCCAAAGTACTAATGAGCCATGATCATAGCACATACACCAGATGCCGATGACGCATTCATGTTCTACGGATTGCTAAGCGGCAAAGTCAGTGTCAATTTTGAGATAGAGCAGGTAGTAGAGGACATAGAAACGCTAAACAAGAGGGCGTTCAATAACGAGATAGATGTCACTGCACTATCAGCACATTCTTATGCTTTTCTTCATGACAAATATCGTATCTTATCCACCGGTGCAAGCGTAGGTGATGGATATGGTCCGGTAGTGGTAGGAAGCAGAGAAAATATAGCCGTAGAAGGCAAGAAGATTGCAGTGCCTGGGCGATACACCACAGCGAACCTGCTGCTGAAGCTGGCTCTTCATCACTTCCAGCCGGTCGAAATGAGATTTGATGAGGTCATACTAGCAGTGCAGAGCGGAGAAGTTGCTGCGGGCCTGTTAATCCATGAAGGCCAGATAACATATCCGCAGCACGGCCTCATAAAAGTCATTGATTTGTGGCATTGGTGGTATGAAAGGACAAAGCTGCCTTTGCCTCTTGGTATTAATGCTATAAAGAGGGATATACCCGAAGAGAAACAGCGTGAATTCCTCGCGGCCATGCGCGAAAGCGTGCAGTATGCTCATGAGCATGTGGAAGAAGCGTTGCAGTATGCAATGAAATATTCACGGGGTGCGGATAAAGCGCTAGTGAAGAAATTCGCATTGATGTATGTGAATGATTACACATATGAAATGCCAGAAGCGGTAGTGAAAGCCCATGATGAGCTTTACCAAATGGCAGCAAGGAAAGGTTTTTTCACGAAGCCGCCCTTAGACATCCTTTTTCTTTAGTTGTATAGCCAATCTCAAAGAACTACGAGATTCCACAAGATTTTGAGCATTTATGTGGGCTTTATAATCTATAAGTGCAAAAGGTTTCTTATGCTATCGCAATTAAATATAGCGCCTACGTTGGCGGAGTTCTTTGATGTACCTCTTACTGCCCAAGCACGTCCCGTAGAGCAAATACTCAAATTCGCGTATTCGCACAAACCGTCGGTAGTACTACTAATGGTGATAGACAGCCTTGATTTTCCGTTCTATACCGAATTCGCAGCGGATTTAAGAGCGATTCACGAGCTTGTCGAACGCGATGGCCTTTTATTTGTCTGCGAGACAGTAAATAGTCCTACAACACCGGCGATTGGGTCTATCCTCACCGGCTTACGACCAGAATCACATGGGATATTCACGAATGAAGACGTGGGCAAATCGAAGATAAAATCCGTTTTGGAGATACTTGAAGACGCGGGTCATAAGACCGCGCTGGTACTCGAAACCGGTGGTGCGAGGCCACTTTTAGGTAAAGTGAGCTATGTATTCGGCGTTGATGACCGGGAAGATATAGTGGAATATGACGAGTTGATAAAAAGACATACCATCTCTGTGTTGAAAAAGCATGATGTGCGGTTGGTGTTTTCTCATATCCGTGCCATTGACCGGTTTGCACATAGAGGCTGGGATTTACATGCTGCGGCAAGGGTAACAGCCGAAAATATGCGGGCGATCGCAAAGGCTATTAGCACACGAAACGGCTTGTTAGTTATTTGTGGTGATCATGAAACACATTTTAAGGATAAAAAACAGCGGATACTACCGGCAACTGTGCCTCTGATTGTTTGTTCGCCTTGAAGTATTCGAATTAAGGAGATTATATATTACGAGGATCAACAGTTAAAGGAATGCCATGAAACTTTTTCGTACGCTTATATCACTGGAAGAAGCATTACGGACTGTTTTAGCATATGCAAAGAGGATAGAACAGGAAGAAATCGGCTTTGACGATGCTTTAAACCGAGTTTTAGCAGAAAACGTTCACTCGCCAGTAGATAGCCCCCCTTTTGATAGAGCTGCGATGGACGGTTATGCGATAAGAGGCGAAGACTCTTTTGGTGCATCGCCAAATAACGCAGTGCGTTTACGGATACTGAATAAGCGTGTAGAAATAGGAGCTGGCGAGTGCTTCCCCATACAGACCGGGATGCCAGTGCCAAAGGGCAGTAACGCAGTCGTTATGCTCGAGTATACAAAGGAAAGAGGTAGCGATTTAGACATTTTTCGGCCCGTCACACCGGGTAAAAATGTCTCTTTTATAGGCGAAGATGTGAAGAAAGGGGACGTGGTACTGAAAGAAGGGCGAGTGTTAAGAGCTCATGACCTCGGTATGCTTGCATCCATTTTTAAAATGACTGTGCGGGTGTATAAAAGAGCAAAGCTTGGGCTGATTTCCACAGGCGATGAGCTTCTGGAGCTCTCAGTTAAAGGTGGAAGAGGGATTGCGGATGTAAATAGTTATGTGCTTGCGGCATTGACGGAAAAAATCGCAGACCCGCGTAGAATTGGTATAGTGTGCGATGATTACGAATCGATAAAGAGTGCAATACGCTTAGGGTTAGACGATTGTGACGGGCTACTAACAACAGGTGGGAGTTCAGTAGGCAAACGCGATTTTTTAGCTGATGCTGTATCTGATTTAGGTGTGCTCAAGTTTCATGGTGTTGCTATTCGACCGGGCGAGCCAACCGGTTTCGGGATCATCAAAAATAAGCCAGTATTTGTTCTCCCTGGTTATCCGGTAGCGGCAATATCTGCGTTTGAACTGCTTGTAAGGCCTTTTTTGTACGCAATGCACGGCGTGAAGGAAGAACGTGCAAATATCTTTGCAATAGCGAGTAAAAATATCCCTTCGGCTGTGGGCAGAACGGATTTTGTGCGTGTGAAACTGATCTGTACCGATAAGGAGTGCTACGTCGAGCCTATAAGGGTGAGCGGCTCGGGTATATTATCCAGCATGACGAAATCGAATGGCTTTGTTTTGATAGAGGAGAATAAGGAAGGGATAGAGGAAGGCGAAAGTGTAGCGGTGGTTACAAATACTTTCTTTTAATTTAAACTACTACTATTATTTACTAAAGGATGAAAATCGCTCACGTATCCACCTACCACCCGCAGCAGTGTGGAATAGCCACT
>CAZOEM010000292.1:0-4357 GCA_964578735.1 uncultured Halobacteria archaeon
GCCACAGATTCATATTCTCGTCTAAGTTCTCTTCATACTTTCTCCATGTTACCCCCTCAATACCTGGAGCTTTATCTTTCTTTAACTCCCGGAAACAATCCTTGAGAAAATCCGCCGTTAGTAAGTGCGCTAAAGACGTTAAACTTACAGATGAGAGTATTGCCTTCCGTCAAAAGGACAACGTCGGCCTCCGGAACAATAAATATTTCGTGGCTGAATTCCTTCACTTGCGTTGCGGCCCAGTATCCCATCCCCCTGGCTTCACCATAGCCTGTTACCAGACTGGATGCAAGGTTCAGTTCTGAGGGGGCGGGCTAACATTTCCTCCGGTTGGATTTTCACCAACTGGATATTATACATTTATCCCGCCACTCCCAATATTTGCTTTCTGAGTCATCGTGACATAACAACCAGTTCTTTGGACAGTTTTGTGACATCGACACGATAATATCCACCAGATTCCACAGGTCTGGTCGATAATCGTTCTAGCACGTAATTAACGTCTATTGCCATATTGAATTCATATCAAGTCTGAATATTAAAAATTCAACAGGATTTTTTTAAATTGGTTCCGATAGTTAGAAGAACAAGAAGATAACAGGAATTAGAGAATGAAATTGCTAGGTGGAAGGAAAAAGAGTGAATTTAATATACTCCTATATCCGTTCACGCTTTTTTACTGAAGCACTAAATAGTAATCCGGCAATATACCCAGATAATCCCGCTATGATTTTATCGAAATCATCCCTCTCCTTAGCCGGCAACTCTTCTCTCATCTTATCCGCGGTAGATTTAAACTCTTTATACTCCTCCAGACTAAAAGGCTCTCCCTTACCCATTTTATTTCTATAAATTTTCATTCTCTCTATTTCACTTCCAGAAAGTGGATTCTTTTTTTGCGTGGATTCTAGTTTTTTAACGGCTTTTTCAAATCGCTCTAAGTATGGATCTAACTCCGGTGGGTTTTTTCCTTCTCCTGTCGAAGAAGCCAGAACGAACTTGTCAAATCTGTCTTCAAATTTGTCCATTCTTTTGTCAATTGAGTCTATTTTACCTATCGTTTTCCCAAGTTCGAAGGAGATAGACTTAATTGTTGTAACATAAGCTATGATTATAGCCTGACATTACGAGTTTTATAGGCTACAATATTTTTTTCTCTAATGAGTTGCGATCTATGAAACATTAAGTCACCATAATCAGCCGAAAGCAATATGTTTATGTAGCCTATATATGGGCTACATACTGAAAAACAAGAATAAAACGGACAAACCTGTATTTTTGTAACGGCCACTTTACTGATGAGTTCGTTTAGGTTGTAGCCTATACAACGCTGAAACTCAGGTTATAGCTATTATTGCCGCGAGTATTGGTGATATTATTATACTTGAAATTTCCATTTTGCTTGCCTCCTATTACATATTTCAGTAATATATCTTTTACTTATATATATCATTTTGTTTTAATTTCTAAACTATTTACTGGGGGTTCCCTTACAAGTTGTGACGATATAATTCCAACAGTCGGAACTTCTTTTGAATTTTCAATCAGGTACGAATAATCGAATATCCGAGAGGTTAAATGGACTTTCAGGACCAGACCAACAATTTAAACAAACTTTAAAAAAGTTTGATCAAAACTTTTCGCTTCACGTAGGATACCGCCCAGCGACACTTATAACCAATTCAGCAGCTATCGATGAAAGATTGTGTCTCGATGATTAACCGTGCGTGGTTTTCTTCCTGCTGGTGCAGTGGAATAGTAGATAATCGTTTCATCACATAATTAACGTCTATTGCCATAATGAATTCTTATCAAGTGTGATCATCTAGAATTCAACTGGAGTTTTTAAAATTGGGTCCGATTGTTAGAAAATCATCGCCACAACTTGTCAAGAAAGGTTATGATCACCTTGCAAGGTCTAGGAATATTAATTTCTGGCATTTTTATTTTTTTACCATCAAAAATGGCTTTCACTGATAACAGACGATTCATGGATACTCCCTCTTTTAGACATCATCCTCAAAATTTTTTAGTTGAAAATCAGGGTTGTTTAGAATCCTGATCATCCCCTCGCCACTGCCTGCTAAAACAAATAACCCATTACGACGACTCTCCAGCCGCTGGTACGTTTCGGTAACTTTTACTCCTCTTTCCCGGAACAGTTTTAGCGCCGAGGGTTTGACCAGAGCCTCAATTAACTTGCCCCACTGTCCAGTGAAGAGGCTGGCTAATTCTTTTATCTTTTTGTCCGTTTCTTCAAATCTTTTGTCTAATCTTCTGTCAGTTTCTTTAAAATCCTCTTTAATTTCTCTTACCGTTTCTTTAAATCTTCTATCGGTTTCGGCAAACCGTCTAAAAATATCTTCCTTTGTTAATTCCACGGACATTTTTTTCTCCCTTCAATATTTTTATATATCTCTCAGCATTATTTAAGCTTTTGTATTTGACGATATGAAAAACCATATTCTCATCGAATTTAATCTAACAATTTACCCTCAGACCCGTTCTCTAAAGAAAGCGACATTACCGAAAAAGATACTTTCTTTGCTAAAGCTCCCTTTTGTAAGGAAAGGTTTGTTCATGGCTTCCGAATCCATAGAGCAACAACCGCTTGAGTCTATCGTATCTGCACAAAAATCCACATTTTTTTTTGTCGATGATGCAAAATTAAAAAGCTCGAACTCCACAAGAATTTGAGCATTTACGAACTCCTGCTTGTTCTATCGGTCCGTCACACAACCGCAGTTCCTTATTCCGCCTTTTCGCTCGGCAATACAATATAGGCTTGCTCGCTTGTTCTCCTAAAGCGACAACGGTTTTCGTTATCTGACCAGGTCCTCCAGAACCTTCGTAGTAATCACCGTTAAACCGTGAGATTCTAGCGTATAACGCTTCCGCTTACACCTGGGATAGTCTAAAACCACATTAAATCTATTTTCAACTTCTTCTTTTCCAATACCATTAATCCAAGCCTTTTTTATCTTTGAAAAGTGTTCACTCTTTATATTTTCTCCAACGATACCTATTATCGTTTTAAAGAGCGTTTCTTCAAGATCGTTAACAGGCGCGACGGCATCATAACCTGAAATCTTGCTTTCTACCCTTCCTCTAATTCTAGGGGCTCCAGCGGCTTAAGCATCCCTTTCTCAAACACCACCTCGATTGTTCTTGTTCCTATCATCTCCCCCACACCTTCGTTATTTCATTATTGGTTCCGGAGTATAAAAATAAAAACGTTCTTTTGAAGCCCGCAAATAATAGAACAAAAAGGAATGGAAAGTGGTGTTGCAAATGACCTACTTCTCCATCACGGTAGATACCGTGAATGTGTGATCCTCAATTATCTTCAAGGCCTTCTCAAATTCTTCAATAAGATAGTCTGCTTCAATCCCACACTTTTCAGCATTATCCGCCATAATCTCTTGATTATTAAGTTTTTACGGGTTCATAGAATAAAAATTAAATTAAAAAATCAATACACTACTTCAAATCTGTGTTAATCTGCGTTAATCGGTGTCTTAAAAATCATTGGAAAATGTTAGTACCGTTCTGGTAAATTATTATTCGTGAGTTCCCTAAACGTTGACATAAAAGTTGTGATGGTGGTATGAGATGTAAGTTGTCAGTATCCCATAAGTCAAACACCTCAAGCCTAAAACCTGACAGCTATTTATGGTAAAGAGTTACTTGAGGAATTATTAACAATGAAAATTCGGTTTTATATAGACCCCGAGGCAAATCTTCCGCACATCTATCGGCATAGGGTAACTGAGCAAGAAGTAGAAGATATTTTAGCGCATCCCGGCGAAGATCGTCTTGGACATGAAGGGTCACGGGTTGCTATCGGTCAGACGCAGGATGGTAGGTATCTTCGTATTATTTATGTGTTAGATAAAGAAACCAATAGTATATTTGTGATAACTGCATATGATTTATCAGGAAAAGCACTATTAGCTTATCGAAGGCGTATGCGAAGGATGAGAAAATGAGACAGATTAAGTTTCCTGCCGGATGGAATGAAAAGAGAGTGCAACGTGTTTTAGCGTATTATGAGAGCCAAACAGACGAGGAAGCATTCGCTGAAGACGAAGCCGCATACGAACGGGAGGGACAGACAATTATGGAGATTCCACAAGATTTGGTTCCCAAAGTTCGTGATCTAATCGCGCAACATCAGGTCTGAAGATGCGAATACGCTCTCTGCTTGCATTGGACCCACAGTGATTGCATGCATTATGTATGCACTTGTATCAGGTAGCTGTGAATAATCAAATAACTCATCGGACGTTCCTTTAGCATCCGTAAACCTTTATAGTGGGGAAATTCTCACAATGGAAACTTTCTTCTTCCATCACAT
>CAZOEM010000293.1:0-4333 GCA_964578735.1 uncultured Halobacteria archaeon
CTCCTTCGGGCACTTCGCCAAAGTCATGCGATGGCGGGTCTGGATCGGTGCAAATTTCTGGTGGTGCAATATCCGCGGGCACCAATGGATGATAATCCCCACCAGTTGTTATCCCACCATTAGAGTTGTAGGGACGCAAAGTATCCCCAAGTCCATCGCCATTCAGATCCACGCCACCGTAATCGCTCCAATAGTTCCCACCCAGCCATGAACCGCCAATGATGTTCGTTCCCGCTGTTTTACTAATGTTCCAGATGTTGTTTCCATTATCGTAAGCGTTGTCCGTGTTGTTGAAGTAGTTGTTGTAGATGAGGTTGTTGCTGGAAGAACTTAGGCTTATACCAGGGCACCACCAGTCGCCATTCGTTCCAGTGACAGTGTTTCCAGTGAGTATGTTATTATTAGAATATGCCTCGATGGCAATTCCATAGAGATCATTGGAGTTGACGCAGTTGTTGCTCAGCGTGTTGTTGGAAGAACACCAGAAATAGATTCCCCATCTGTTGTTCGAAGCAATGACGTTTTCTATCACTGAATCAATTGATTTGGCTAAAAGCACACCTTCTCCATTGTTAGTTAACGTTAAATCCTTCACAGTTATGTTTATGCAATCTACAATTCCTACGTAGCCGGCATCACCTGGGATTTCCCTGTCTTGTTCATTTATCCAGTAATATACCGGCTTACCATCCACTAAATTGCTTGTATCTATATCATGAATGAAATGTGAATGTTCAAATCCTTGAACGTGGAAATTATATCCATTTCCTGAGATGGCGTTATTTCTCATAACGCAATTGGAAGCAGGCCAGAAGGTCATTCCATGCCAATTGTTTGTTATGGTGTTATTCACTAAAGTATTGGCAGAACCACTCACGTGTATACCGTGATAATAATTCGAATCAACATTGCAGTTGATAATGGTGTTGTAGGATGATTCACCCAAGACGAGGATGCCAAGGAAATTGTTTGTGGTTTTGACATTTTCAATCTTTGAGTAGCTTGAATAAGCAAGCGTTACCCCATCTTCGTTGTTCTTAATTGCTAAATCATTCACCGTTATATTTGTGCAATCTACGATCCCTACATAGCCGGCATCACTCGGTATTTCCTTATCATGTTCATTTACCCAGTAGTAAATTGGCTTTCCATCTACTAAATTGCTTGTATCTATATCGTGGATGAGGTCGGAAAGTTCATATCCCACAACTCCGAAATTACCCTTGTTATTGGACATTGTGTTATTTCTCAACCTGTTATTGGAAGTATCCCCTAGTATAATTCCATAATATCTCGTGGTCGTAGTGATATCGTTGTTGGTTAGCAAATTGTTATTAGAGGAAGATATTAAAGTGATCCCCCGGTAATTACTCGAGCTGACTTTATTGTTGCTGAGCCTGTTATTGGATGATTCCCATAACCAGATACCATTCCAGTTATTTGAGATGTCGTTGTCGGAGATATTACAATGTTCCACATAGCTAAGACATATCCCAGCATATCCTGTATGTTCAGCTCCACCGGTTCCCGTCACCGAGAATCCGCTTATGTTCACATAATCCGCGGTCACCTCAAAAGCATGGTCATTTAGATCTAATGCGTTCACAATCGTTGAATCACAGCCGTTTTCTGATTTTATTGTCACACTCTTGTTCACATTTATATTCTCATTGTACGTGCCGTTCTTAACGCAAATCGTTTCTCCTTCGGTTGCATTGTCAATCGCGTCTTGTATAGGCCTATCGCCTGGATAGAACGCTCCGCCATCACGCCACCAGCCACTCTCGTTGACGCAGATGTCGCCGCAGGTGCAGTTGTGTGCAGAACCCGCCGGAACCAAAGGATGCCAGTCTCCACCAGTTGTTATCCTGCCATTAGAGTTATACGGAAGCAAAGTATCCCCGAGTCCATCGCCATTTGTATCTTCACCCGCGTAATCGCTCCAATAGTTCCCGCCCAGCCAGGAACCGCCGATAATGTTTTGTCCTGCGGTCTTTGTGACGTTCCAGATGTTGTTTCCTGAATCGTAGGCGTTGTTCGTGTTGTTGAAGTAGTTGTTGTAAATGATGTTTCCGCTCGAATTAACCAAGCCGATTCCCCTACCATCATTATCGTTAGCAGTGTTACCAGTGATGGTGTTGTAGTTGCTCGGACCTTCCAAGTGGATGCCGCTTCTGTTATTATTCGAGAGCGTGTTGTCTGATATCGCGTTGTTGTGGGAAGAATAGCCCATCCAGATGCCTTCCCTGTTGTTGTTGCTTGCATTGTTGTTTGTGAGCGTATTGTTGCTGGAGGATTGGAGACTGATGCCCTCGTAGTTGTTGTTGTTTGCATTGTTGTTTAGTACGATATTATTGTCTGAGGACTCCACAATACTGATACCACACCCCCCGATGTTAGAATTTGCAATGTTGTTTAATACGGTGTTGTTGTCTGAGGACTCTACAAGACAGATTCCATTACTATTATCTGATACGTCGTTATTTGTGATGCTGTTGTTCGAAGCAGAAGATAAAAGAACACCGTTTCCATTTGAAGTAACTGTGTTGCTGTCTATTGTATTTCCGTGAGAGTCAAATAATCCAATTCCACTTTTGTTATTGTTTATTGCGGTGTTATCTTCCAAAATGCTTAGATTGGACTGGAATAAACTTATTCCCTCGGCATGATTTGAACGTACAATGTTACCAATTACAGTATTTCCTGCTGACCACTCTAACCCAATTCCATCGTCTCCATTATAAGATGCATTGTTTCCTATTACACTGTTGCCAGTAACCTTTCTTTTTGGATCGCCCCCGTCACCAAGACGAATCCCCCCCCATCCATTGGAGATAGCGTGGTTATCTCTTATAACGTTATTATTTGAAGCGTGGTGAACGGAAATTCCGTTGTTGCAGCCTGAGCAAGTGTTGTTTGTGATGGTGTTGTTGCAGGAGGACCAGAGGTGGATACCGTCTTTGCCCGTGTCTGAACAGGTGTTGCTTGTGAGGGTGTTGTTGCTTGAGTCACGTAGATTTATGCCAGTTTTGCTGTCGGAGCAGGAGTTGTCCGTGAGGATATTATAATCGCTCGAAGAAGACAAGTGGATACCATCACCTTCGTTCGAGTTTACAGTGTTGCTCGTGATGGTGTTTTTGCTTGAATAATCCAAGTTGACGCCGCAATTGCCGTTCGAGTTCACGGTATTGTCTGTGATGCTGTTATAGTTGCTCGAGGAATGCAAGCCGATTCCACTACCATCATTATCGTTAGCAGTGTTACCAGTGATGGTGTTGTAGTTGCTCGAATTAACCAAGTTGATGCCATCGTGGTTCGAGTTCACAATGTTGTCTGTGACGGTATTATTGATTGAATCAATTACGTCAATGCCGCTGCGGGTGTTATTGTTAGCAGAGTTACCAGCAATTGTGGTGTCGTTGCAGTAATTCAAGCTGATGCCGACATCGTTTCCATTCGCCATGTTGTTGGTGAGGTTATTATTGTTCGAATTGCCCAACCAGATACCGCCAAAGTTCTCGTTCACAGTGTTAGTTGTGATGGTGTTGTTGCTGGAATTAAACAACTGGATGCCATCGTCTCTATTTGATTTCACAGCGTTGCCCGTGATGGTGTTACTGCTTGATTCACCCAAGCAGATACCGACATTGTTTTTGTTCGCTATGTTGCCGGTAATGGTATTATTGTTCGAATTAACCAAGCCAATTCCACTACCATCATTATCGTTAGCAGTGTTACCAGTGATGGTGTTGTAGTTGCTCGGACCTTCCAAGTGGATGCCGCTTCTGTTATTATTCGAGAGCGTGTTGTCTGATATCGCGTTGTTGTGGGAAGAATAGCCCATCCAAATGCCCTCGTAGTTGTTGTTGCTTGCATTGTTGTTGCTGATAGTGGTATAACTACAATTTTGCATGCAGATGCCGTTGTCGGAGTTGCCGCTTGCATTGTTGTTCGCGATGCTGTTTTTGCTCGAATTAACCAAGCTGATTCCATTATCATCATTATCGTTAGCAGTGTTACCAGTGATGGTGTTGTAGTTGCTCGGACCTTCCAAGTGGATGCCGCTTCTGTTATTATTCGAGAGCGTGTTGTCTGATATCGCGTTGTTGTGGGAAGAATAGCCCATCCAGATGCCTTCCCTGTTGTTGTTGCTTGCATTGTTGTTTGTGAGCGTATTGTTGCTGGAGGATTGGAGACTGATGCCCTCGTAGTTGTTGTTGTTTGCATTGTTGTTTGTGAGCGTGTTGTTGTTACTGGACAACACTATATTAATGCCATTAGGATACGGTATTGACCACTTGACAAAATTCCAAAAAAATATCAAACGCAGATA
>CAZOEM010000294.1:0-3042 GCA_964578735.1 uncultured Halobacteria archaeon
CGGTGGAGTTCTGGTACAAGAGTAAATATATTTTTTACCTCTACTGCTGCCATATCTTTCGCCTCCTTTCAAGTTGTCTCTTCCGCCTCGTTAAGAAGGCGATAATCACAAATCCATCTTCTTTACTCAATTCTCTATATATGAAACCATCTCTCTTCTGTCAGTCTGATTGGCACACCCTTTTTAGACTTAGCTCTATCCATACTCTCTCATTCCTTTTGTAATATTAAGATTATTCACAGGTATTGTGTATAACTTCGGTATATTCTATTGCACAGACCTGAACACCAGGCGACCCGCCTGCTATCCGCTCTCCTATTTGATACACCTCATCAAGCGATATTAATGCCTCGTTGTAGGGTATGCCAATACCAATAAACATCTTATCAGCGTTCTCTATAGGATATTTAACAGCTTTCCTTTCGTTATAAACTCATAAAAGATGCTCCTGAGCTTTAGCTAGTATGGCGTGCCTAAACCACCTACTGCATGCCCTTGAAAACTGGAAACTATTCTCTTTGGCTCGCTCTTCTCTATCTTTTTCTTCTCTATCCGTAATTATTTTCATGCCTTCTTCCACAGGTGTTACGCAACTTGATTTCAATTCTTTCCTGCGCTCTGAAATTTCTTCTAATAGCTTTGCTTCATAGGGGCATGCATCTGCATGCATCTACACATGCGCCGCATCCCGTGCAATTATCTTGATGCGTGCATATCAATCAGGTCACAGACCCCGCAATTATTGCACTTCTCTGTCCTACTCGCAACTTTGAACTTCATTGTAGTATAGCTTACATTCATCTCTGAATTTTTTTTAAACTTTTTTTTGTGATATTTTTAAAACCCTCTACTTCTAAATGTTATATGCCGGTCTTTTGAGACCATGTAACGCGAAGGGTATTTTCAGAAGATTTTGAGCAATTACGTGAAAAGCGGCAGTATTTATTTTTCGGACTCAGATGATATGAGGTGATGAGCAAATCGAATATTACAAAAAAGGCGCCAGTTCCGACTTCAGTACATCCTTGCAATCCTAAATAATTTATGTTTACCCCCCGAATCGTGAGTTTTATTCTCGATGACTTGTGTATCAAGCCGGGACTTCTTCGCCAAATTTATAAACCGATTATAAGATTCTTCATCAAAAATGTACACACCACCCAAAGACAATACCTTCTTGATATCACCAAAATAAGCTTTTTTTATAATTCCAACGTCTTTCTGTGTTGAATGGTCCCGAATGTATTCTTTCATTTTTCTTTCAGAGCCCGCTACAATACACCCGTCACCGTCACAGATAACGCCCGTTTTTTCTCGATTGAAGGCAACGTATCCAATTACTTTGTGTTCATACATTTTAGTTCCTCAAACATACTTCGCTTATTCATATTTTTTCAGATTAGATTTATTATTTTGCTCTTCTTGCTAAAAAAGTAGAATCGTCTCCTAAGTGGATTCTAAATTCGCCCTCTAAGAAGTTTTCCATCTATACCGCCTGAAACTAAACCAAATTGGAAAACTCCGAGATTGTTCGGATATATCCTGATATAAGCCTGCACGTCCATGTTAAAATAGTCCTCATCCCATGCTTCCATTTCATAGATATGCCATGTTCCTGTAAAGTGCATGCTCGTATCCCTTTTTTCATTGTTGTTCAAAATATATCCTCTTATAATAATTTATTTGGCAATCCTTTTTATCTTTTTTGCATTTATGCAATTGCATTTTTTATTTGATTCTTTTATGGCTCTCTGTAACTGTCCATTTTTTAAATTAGTATTTATGATTTCTCTAACGGCATTATCCCACTCTCTCTCGCATTTTCTATATCAATTGCAAAGACATCTTCTGGATTATTCTTCATCTCATTCCTATAACGATTAAACCCATCCCTTACCGCATCCTCAAACGACCTCTTCGAAATATCGGTTGTCTCAAGCACGTAATAATCATCACCATATGGCGAAGTTTTGAAAGCAAAAAGTGCATGTCCCGACACAAAAACAATTGCTGAACGAATATTACTCTTCTCGCATATACTGGCAAAGAGTAAAACACCGTCAATGCAGTTTCCACCTGCAGGACGTAAGGTTTCGTACGGCATCTGAACTGACTGTAATCCTACATAGATCTTTTGATATGCTAACATATTTAAAATCTACTTCAGTTAGTTTTTCATATATCCTTTTTACCTGTTCAAGCACTTCCTTTTCGCCCAATTGATAACCAACAACCTCGCAGTCTAATTTCTTTATGAATGCTATTATTTCTGGGTCGTTAGGCGTTACAAATGCGGCAATCAATTCCTGCCAGTTCTTATCTTTTTCCGATAATAAAACACTGTTTTTGCTCGCGAATGTGAGTGGCATTCGATATTCGGATTCCTGTTTTTCGTCAACCTTAAATGAAATCGTAATAAAAAGAGAAGTTTTGCTTGCTTCATTACCAAAAATAGATTTTGGATCAATTATAAATCCTTTTGATTCCTGTTCCCATTTTTTTAGGTTATCTGCTATTGTCATGGTTTCATAATCCTGCATTAAACCGCCTATAATATATGAAACTTTTACATCTGTTATCTCCGAATCAGATTCATTCTTTACTGTTATCTGAATTGAGTAAAGATTTTTAACATTGAAGTATTGAACTACGCATGGATACAGGGGGTTCAAGTATTTACAGTGAAGTTTTATGTTGTGGTAATCTTCCATACATTCAGAACAAGAAAGATCGTTTAAGGAAATGCTTGTAAATTCTTTTTGGTTGAGTTTGGTAGTAAAGTTTTTGATTTTTTCTGCACCTTCTTTTTTCTGGATAGCTCTTTTTGTTACTCTGAGTTTTATTTCTTGTGTTTCTCGTAACTTAATTTTCTGGATTGCGTCATATGCATAATCATATCCTTTTGCATCTGATAGATAATTTTCAAGTTTGTAGATACCCTTTTCTTTTCCGCATAATGCAAGCGCATCTGCTGCACGCCATCGAACATATATATCATCATCAGATAAGCGTTGTAGTAATCCATCCACTGCTCTATCACTT
>CAZOEM010000294.1:3142-4321 GCA_964578735.1 uncultured Halobacteria archaeon
TATCATCATCAGATAAGCGTTGTAGTAATCCATCCACTGCTCTATCACTTCCTATCTTCCCGAGCGCATCTGCTGCACTCCATCGAACATCTCTATCTGGACCGACGTTTACATCCCTATCTTCAAGGCAGTTTATAAGAATGTCAACTGATTCATCACTTCCAATTCTTCCAAGGGATCCCATTGCCCTCTCCCGATCGTAGCTAAAGCTACTTTTGGCAAGTACATGGAGTTTTTTAATAGCATCAGTTATAACAGATTGATCTACTTTCCCCGATTCTATACATTTTGATGCTAAACTCAGATCATATCTCATAATTTCTTTAACTAATGCGGAAGAATCTTTAAGCAACCCTGAAAGAAATATCAAAACATTCTCCCATCTCGGGTGGGTAAAGATAACGGAAATATCAATTTTAGTTTCATACAAGTTCTTCAACTTCACAGCACAGAAATACTCTTGAAAAGAAGGATGAGGCACGAATTTAACAAAATTCCCGGATTCGTCTTCAATCACAGACATAAAATTAAGTTTAATACAATCATTCTTCACCTCCTTAAAAAAATCATAAACACTTTTCTCCTCAATTGAAAATTTATTATTGCTGTGCATAAAAAAGGCAATCTCAGACAGAGCATCCTCTATTATGTGTCTTTCGTGTTTAATCTCAACGTTTCTCTTCTTGTTATGTTCATAGAAATACCGAATATACTTGTGATAATTTTCTGTTCTGTTCTCAGGCAATTTTCTATTATCTGCAAAAATCTCTGCTGTCATCCAGAGCATGAGTGGATTTGAAATAAGAGCTTCAAGTACATCTTTTTGTGGTGAACGTTCTATCACATCAAAAAATTTTCTCGCCTCATCCTTTCCAATATATCCTTCAACACATGCCTTCTTCTTTCCATCATCAAGAGGAAGCACATCCCATTTTTTCTTAATATGCAGCCTTTCATAATAGCCTCCTTCCCTTGAACTGAAAATAAATCTGTTATTTGAAAAATCTAACATAAATTTCCCTATCAAATCTATTCTTTCTATTGAAAGCGCATCTAAACTGTCAACAAGAATCACAAAATGCCCTTTTACAAGAACTTCTTTTGCAGTATCTATTAGAAAACTTCTGTACTATAACAAGCATAAATTTTCCATTTAAACGACAGCATTAATAGAATATA
>CAZOEM010000295.1:0-4315 GCA_964578735.1 uncultured Halobacteria archaeon
CCCGCACATAGCGCTAACGTAACTTTAACATTTACTACGCCCAATGGCTCTATCCGGAATGAGACAATTCTGGCGGCTAATGGGAGCTACTACTCCGTTTTCTATCCAAAGGAAGCAGGAACTTGGTTTGTTGATGCAACATGGGCTGGCGATTCTGACACCGCGGGCAATACCAGTGAAACGGTACCGTTTACCGTCAGAGGCAAAAGCAACATCACAATTTCCGCCGTCCCCAGCACAATTAACCTTTTGGAAGGCGTAACTATTTCCGGTAACATAACGCCCACACATAGTGCTATCGTAACTTTAACATTTACCGGGCCAAATAACTCTAGTCTGGAGCATAGCATAACTTCTGCCATTAGTGGGCGCTACTATTTCGTGTTCTATCCAAAAGAAGAAGGAAACTGGTCTGTTAATGCAACATGGGCTGGTGATTCTTACACCACGGGCAATACCAGTGATAACGTGTCGTTTAGCGTCAGAGACAAAAGCGAAGTCACAATTTCCGCCGTGCCCAGTATAATTAACTTTTCGGAAAGCGTAAATATTTCCGGTAACATCAGTCCCGCACATAGCGCTAACGTAACTTTAACATTTACTACGCCCAATGGCTCTATCCTGAATGAGACAATTCCTGCGGCTAATGGGAGCTACTCCTTCGTTTTCAATCCAAAGGAAGCAGGAACCTGGTTTGTTGATGCAGCATGGGCTGGCGATTCTGACACCGCGGGCAATACCAGTGAAACGGTACCGTTTATCGTCAGAGGCAAAAGCGAAATTACAATTTCCGTCACCAGAACAATTTCGGACGGCGTAGCTATTTCCGGTAACATCACTCCCGCACATAGCGCTATTGTAACTCTGACTTTTACTACACCAACAAAAAACGTCACTGAAGAATCTACAACATCAACAACCAACGGCAACTATACATTCGATTTCACACCCTACAAAGTGGGAATCTGGCATGTCCATGCAACATGGGCTGGTGATTTTGACACCGCGGGCAATATCAGTGATAACGTGTCATTTACCGTTAATAGAGGCCAGATATATTATGCAGTCATCATAGCCGGTGGAAAATGTGATCCCCCCAAGCCATATTATGGTCTTACGGCAAATAAGGTTTACAAAAAACTGCGGACTTGTGGTTTTACGCATAAGCATATCTTCTATCTAAACCCAAGTATGGAACAAGATGCTGATGGTGATGGTATATATGATGTAGATAGAACAACATCTCTGACAAATATCTCTTACGCAATTAAGACATGGCCGCAGGGCAACGTCAGTGCTAACGACTCACTACTACTCTACATGGTCGCTAAGGGTGAAGAGAATGCCTTCTGTGTAGATGACATCGGTAACACACTCACCGCAACTGACTTAAAAACTCACCTCGGCAACTTTACTAACGACACAGGATGCGATGATATTGTAGTGGTCTACGATGCCAACTGTTCAGGCAGTTTCATTGATGAACTTTCACGTAACGGAACGACTATTGTAACTTCTACTAACATCAGTACCAGTGCCTCATTCGACCCGATACAGATAAAGGGGGGGATCTTCTCACATCACTTCTTCAACAGTATTTCTGCGGGGAAAACGATTAAAGAGGCTTTCGAGGATGCCTCAAATTCTAGAGATCTCAAACCGCATTTTGAGCTTGATAACAGTACGCCACTACTTGACGATAACGGCGATGGTATTGGACATGCCATAGAGTGGTCTGGAAGTGGTGAATTAAATACAAGTTCCAGAGACGGAGATGGTTCAGTGGCTGCATTTAAATACATTGGCATCCGGTATAGCGCTCTCCCACCAACGATTACAGATGTAATTCCAAGCCAGTATGTTGAGTTAAACACAAATAACACAAATAACACAAATATTACCATATGGGCTGTTGTGGTCAATGATTCCTCGATCAAAGAGGTGTATGCACGCATTACTGGACCAAATTCCAGTAATCTAACCAAGCGCCTGAAAGACCCGGACGGAGATGGCAATTACACTGCCAATTTTAAGCTTACGAAGTCGGGCAAGTATAGGTTAATTCTGCACGCAACCGATGAAGAAGGCAATATGGCGTTGCCAAAGGAGTGCTTTATTACGGCAGTTTCATCACTAAAAAGCGCTATTTTTAATACTGGCGAAGAAACCTACACATATCCGTGGAAAGGAACTGGTTGGCATTCGGAATACGAGAAGATCAGGAACTCAACCTGGAAAGATGTAGAAACATACCTTTTTGGAGGAGAAATAACCCGCCAAGAATTTGTGGATACGAAGGGCCACTTGGATAATAAAGGGATTCCTACTATAAAATTGGAGAAGGTGTGATTGCAATGGTTAATGCTTTTCGGTGGGTGGTTTTTGTAATTGGGCTGGCAGTTGTTATTGGCAGTATAATGGTTACATCAGCAGGATATCCCATAATCAAGATCACGAGCCCACCCAATGGCTACACTGTCTATACAGATGAAATTACGGTTTCTGGAGTTGCTAAGGGTACAGAAGATGCGCCTGTCGAATCAGTAACGGTCAAAGGAGTCCTTGCCGGTGGGATTACCTCTTGGCATAGTAAAGTTATTTCACTTCAACCTGGTTCAAATACGATAACTGCCGTAGCAACGGATAGGTCTGGTAAGCCCGGTACGGCAACCATATCTGTGACATACATTGATCCAACATCTACTCCCACAGTTACACCTATATCAAATGGAGGCCACAGACCAACATCTACACCTACACCTACACCAACGCCCATTACAATGCCTACTGGTAGCATCTCGATAACCACCATTCCCACAGGTGCAGAAGTATATTGGGATGATTCTTTCGCAGGAAATGCATCTATTACTCTTAAGGATGTAGTAGGGCATCACAGGGTAAAAATTAGTAAAGAAGGATATTGTATCGTAACTAGGAATATAGAGTTGTATAAAGATATAACAACACAGAAGATTTTTAGACTCGAGCCAATTACTGGTTCTATCTATATTTCATCTACTCCTTCTGGAGCATGCGTGTACTTAGACGGTGTTAATATGAAAGCTAACACAACATGCAAGCTTAGCGAAGTTGTCGTGGGGAACCATACCATAAAGCTAACAAAATCTGATTATTTTGATAACGTAACAAGAAACGTACCTGTTTCTAATAGTTGTAAACCCATCGAGTTACATGTAAATTTAACAGGGTGTGGTTATATCAATATATCCTCAAATTCACCCGGAGCAAATGTATACTTAGATGGCAATTATACGGGAGAAACAACACCCAAGAATATTAGCATGGTTGCAGTAGGGAACCATACTATAAAGTTAACAAAATTAGGTTATGAGGATGCAATATTAAGAAATGTATCTGTTTCTGTTGGTATAACACAACCGGTACATATAAATTTAACCGAGTGTGGTTATATCAATATCTCCTCAGATCCACCCGGAGCAAATGTATCCGTAGATGGCATTTATACGGGAAAAACACCCACGAATATTAACATAGTTGCACAGGGGAACCATACCATAAAGTTAACAAAATCTGGTTATTTTGATCTAATAATAAGAAACATATCCGTTTTTGTTGGTGAAAAACGCCATTTACATGAAACCTTAACAGGGTATGGTTCTCTTCGTATGTCTTCAAATCCATCAGGAGCAAAAGTGTACTTAGATGATGACCCTAAGGGTATAACACCTTTAGATATTAGCAAAGTTGTTGAAGGGTCGCATGACTACAAATTAACAAAATCATACCATGAAGATGTGGAGAATGTGATAGATGTATCAGCGGGAAAATTGACAAAGGTAGATGTATCTTTATCTCATAAACTATGGGTGAAATGGGTGCCAGAGATCCTGACAGGACTTGCTTTTTTTGTTGGAACCTTTTTGGCCATCTTTAGATGGCTTATACCTAGACTTTCAAAGGAAAAGTATTTGTTGTTTTGCTTGGATCCAAGTTATAGGCAACACCTGAAAGAAGGCGACGTTGGTGAGGAGTTGAAAAAGGTATTTAAAGACAACGAACAGTCTATATCCAGTGAAGCAAAAGTATCCAAAATAGCTGAAAAACAGTGGCAGATAGGTGATGGGAAGATGCAATACAGTATCGAAGATACAGAGAAGCGGCTAGACATATACAAGAAAAGAAACAATTAAAACCGCGATCTACGCATATAAAGTGTTGATCGATCTTTCTTGCAGTATATATGTAGGTTTTTCTTTCAAATTTCATGTATATCTTTAGTTTCTGGAATTTTAACTTGACATTGTCATACCTAAATAGGATTAGGAACGATTTA
>CAZOEM010000296.1:0-4293 GCA_964578735.1 uncultured Halobacteria archaeon
GTAGTTTATGCTTTAAATAATTCATTTATGGGACTTCTTCATGAATCTCTGAAATTGTGATTCCGATATGAACACCATGAAGTAATATGTATGTGCAATATTTTGTTACTTTTTGTGATAAAATGATTATTGCTACTCTCCACATTCCTCTGGAAACTACATCGTTTTTGGGTGTACTCCAGGGATAAAATAAAGTTAGGTCAGATGCGATGGCTGGCATTAAGTAAGGAAACCCGACCAATCAGTGAGAACCAAAAATTCATTCCGGTTACTCTAACCCTGATAAGCGACGAGGATATAGAAAAATACGCCAATGGTGTCAATAGAGAGGAAATCGTCCAGGACATCGTGGCAAGATTGCTAACGGAAGCATATGAACAGGGCGGTTCATTATCTATGAGGGATCTCTCTTTGATTATGTGCTACGATCCTTCTTATCTATCCGAGCTAAGGCTGAAGTATGAAAATAATAAAGTGAAGTGGTGTGTGGAAAATGAGATGCGTAAGGAGGAGATAAGGATTGTTACCGGAATGAAAGCACATTTAATAGATGAATACCTAAAAATTATAGAGGAGCATAAAACTGCCCTTCCTCCTTAAGGAGTACTGGCCAAATGGCACAACATAAATTCGGGGGCATCCCATTTGCTGTACTTTGATCTTCCCGCATATAAAACGTTTTTTGGGGGATATTATAGCTAAACCACGATTAACATAAAAAAGAAAAACAGCCGCAATGCGTTTTGCGGCTTATAAATCTGTATATGTTTCTGGATTACCTTTCTTCCTCGCTTGCTTGCTTGATTAATCTCTGTGGAATTACATCGTCCCAATGCCAATGAGTTGTTAAAGTTTCATAATAAATACCAAGGCATAATACGGTGGACGGTTATCCGTAAAAACATCAACGCAATCATCAATAGGTCCCCGGTTAATCAGAGTAGGAACATCTTGCCAAACATCAATTTCATCTACTACAGGGTTAATTGGTTCACCACGCAAGACATCATTACCATGAAACCATGTCTCCTCGTATCCACCAGTGTCTCCAACGACATAACGACTACCCGTAGAAACAATGAATCTATCTCTTAAATCAGGGGTGCCCTTGTCCCCGTTACATACTTGCCAACCAAGAGGAATGTATACTGGGTCAGACCACATAATTATTCCCCCTTTCGGGACTAGATAAAATTCCTGTCCACAATCCACACCTTTAACCACTCCGTGAACCTCCAATTTCTCTCTTGGAGTCGACGTACCGATGCCGACATTGCCCCCTCCTGCAGAATACACATCACCACCTGAAACTATCCAATCGCCATCACCGACTAAAGAACACCAGCCAGACCCACCATACCCCTCAAAATTGGTTCCCGTCCATCGTATTGTTCCTGCATTTGTATTTGGTGTATTACCGACTTTAATCGCGCCACTGACTTCTAATTTCTCTGCAGGGCTCGTCGTCCCGATGCCGACGTTGCCGTTTTCCAAAATCGTCATTTTCATATTAGCATCCGATTCCGGGTTAATGTAAAAATTGATCCGTTGATTTGGTTCATCGTCATTCTTATCCGCTATGAGAAGTAAAGAGCCATTAGCCATTAATCTCAATGGATCAGCAGTACCCTCGTCACATATAACCCAGCAAGTATGAATGGAGTCAATAATATTGTTATCTAAAGCCATCTGAATATCGGTGATCACAGTCGTTGCACTTACTAAATAGATTCCTGCAAGAAATACAACCACAACCACAACTCCTATATATTTCAGTTTTCCCTTATTCTTTCTTTTATCTTCGTTTTTCATTTTTTCCTTTTTTACCTCATAAATTTTTGGGTATTTATAGCGCTTCTCCCCCAGCGCCCCACTTCCGCCGCTTCGCCCCTCATCCATTCGCACCACGCAAGGGGCACCGTTGCAAATTCTACTCTTTTACCTTCCATCCTTTATATCCTCCCCCTTTATCTTACTCAGTGAGGTATCCCAATAAAAATATCTTTTGTAATTAGTGGTATAAAAGATTTTCGGTTTTTTAAACATATGATCTTAGCACAAGTTCATACCTCAAAATCTCAATTAGCGTCATCCATTCTATAGGTACATTCCTATGTTAAAATCAAGAGGTGTAAGAGATGTCTATAACTGTGTCAAAGGAAGAAGTCAAAGGGTATGTGAAGCTCAAGACAATCTCACAAATAGTAAGCGGCATGTAGCCGCTTATCTTTTCATAGCTCCCCTCACTCTACCCTCCACCCTCGCAACAGCAGTTCAAGGCATAGCTTGGATCAAGGTAGCGATTGAACACTTTTCGCACATCCGACATCGTCACTTTGCCATCGCAGTTGACATCAGCAGCCCAAGGTAGATCAAGCGGATAACTCGGATCGAGATATCGGTTGAAGACCTTCCGCACGTCTGACATTGTTACTTTCCCATCGCCGTTGACATCCCCGCACATCCATATATTGGTCAGGCAGTTATTGTCTTCATCGAGCTCGTCTATGGTCTCAGTGTTGTCTGCGCATACGGTTATGTTATCGCTTGGCGGCGTGTATGTCCATGCATAGTTATCGAAGCAGCCGATGTAGCTTTCCCCGGGCGCCAGGTCTACAGGTACATGGTCATGCGCAACCGCCACGTCATCAACATAGAGCGTTGTGTTATGGCATGCAGGTGCAGTTCCATCTCCGATGTTCGTTACGTTATAGCAAATCGTGCAGTTGTCTGGCCAGCACACCCATTTTCCGGTGATTACGAGATCCGGCTTCTCAGGCTCGGGAGCACAGGGAGATAGATCGCTCAAAAATGGTTCGTAGTCCACTGCCCCTGGATTCTCCAAGATGCTCGCTGCTATCTCTGAAGAAACGGTAGTCCCCCAGTAATTGTTCTCCGCTGTTGCATCAACGGATTGCTCATTTTGGATGTTCCATTCCCAGCCACCGGTTCCTTCGTTGTAAACACCGTTCTCTATAATGTTGTTGTTCTCGATTGTATTTCCCGTGCTAGTCCCAATCCAGGCTGTCAAGCGGAAACCCGTCTCTTTGCTGTAAGCCACGAGGTTGCAGGTTATCTCATTGTCACATGAGGCCACGAGATTGATGCCGTATTCAGTGCCATTTACGGTATTACCCGATATCTCGTTTTCATTGCTATCATGCAGCGAGATACCGTATTCAGTGCCATGTACGGTATTGCCAGAGATCATGGTATCGTTGCTCAGCGTCAGGTAGATGCCGAAATAGTTGTTCATTAGGGTATTGCCAGAGATCTCGTTATCGTTGTTGAAGTACAGACGGATGCCCTCCGAATTGTCATATACGATATTGCCAGAGATTTCGTTGTTGCTTGCATTGTTAAGCAAAATGCCTCTCCCATTGTCATATACCGTATTGCCCGAGATCACGTTTTCGGTGCTATCTACCAGCCAGATACCATACCCATTTCTAATGCCATTTACGGTATTGTTCGAGATCACGTTTTCGGTGCTCTCCTTCAGATAGAGGACATACTCACTGTCATGTACGGTATTGCCCGAAATCACGTTTCCGGTGCTCTCATCCAGCTCGATGCCGATCTGATTGTCATTTAAGGTATTGTTAGAGATCACGTTTTCGGTTTCTCTCCCGCGTAGTCTGATGCCAACTCCATTGTCATATACGGTATTGCCAGAGATTTCGTTGTTGCTTGCATTTTGAAGCACGATGGCACTTTCACAAAGGCCATTTACAGTATTGCCTGAGATCACGTTGTTGCTTGCATTTTGAAGCAAGATGCCGCCGGCCCAATTCTGGTAATAACCCCAGATGTGGTTATCCAAGATTTTGCAGGAATTCGCAGCAGGGGACCCTAAACAAATTCCTTCCTTTTGTGATCCAGTTGCGACGGTCACCGTGAATCCCCGGATAGTAACGCTGTCTGCGCTAACATGAAAGACATGGTCACCGGAATCTGCCGCTTGGACAATCGTCAAAGCATAGCCATTCTCCGATTTTATCGTTAAATTCGCCGTCATCACATCCACATTCTCAGTGTACATGCCGTCCTTAACACAAATCGTTTCTCCGGCAGTTGCATTATCAATCGCGTCTTGTATAGGCCTATCGCTTAGATTGAAAACGCCACCATCGCTCCACCAGCCGGTTGTGATTACACATATGTCGCCACAGGTGCAGTTGGCCTTTTCTCCATCGCAGGCAACATCAGCACAGCAATTACTCGTGTTTCCGATTCCTGTATCTGTACAATTACCATCATAACATCTCTTCACTGTATTATTCGCTGTACAAC
>CAZOEM010000297.1:0-4270 GCA_964578735.1 uncultured Halobacteria archaeon
TCAAAAATAACATCCCCCACCTGACCTACATAGTCGCCACCTGCGGTTATGACTTTTCTATCTAAAATGTCTTTACTAAACAGTTGCAGCGCGTTTTTTTCGTTCTTTACTATTAAACCATTGATGAAATCACCTCTAGCCCTTAGCCGTTCTACATCGGTGCCCAATAAATCGCTAACCTCTTTTATATCTAACTCCTCTGCCATATTGAGCCCGAGTCGGTATAAAATTGTATAGACCAAACACTGAGAGAACGCAAAAGGATAATCAGATATGAATTTACCATGCATCTTTATAATCTCTTTATTACCCGGATCAAATAGATAACCGTTCACTGCTTCTCGTACTTCCTTTGTAATTACCTCTTTTAATACCTCGCCACCCATAGCATTTCTATTTATCCCCTTTCCCTCGCATAACTGAATCGCATAAGGGACAAAATGTACTACGGCATCTGCTTCAACGTCCTCGAAAACGAAATTCCAGGGGAATAATCTTGATCGCAGATATGCTATTACCTTTTCCTTCTCCACCTTATCTTTCTTCTTCCACATACCCTCTTCCCTTTTTGTTTTATCTCTTTAAAAAACTTATTATCTTATGAATATCCAAATTGGTGGAGGAAATACTTTTTCCCTTTCCATTCCCACCCACTCGATTCGGCATTGCATACTTGAATTATCATTAAGAGATCAAGATTTTTAGTCTTTTTTGGACAACTACATATGCAATAGAAGGATGACCTAAAAGTTTATATAACACCACTTTCTTAAGAAGAAAGAGATAGTAGAATAGAAACGGGGAAGGTGGAAAAGGATGGATAAAGTGTTGGGTTATTGCCCTGAGGGGCTAAGCATGGACGAAGAAATGGGGGAGTGGTTTGGTGTGCCACGGTTAGCAATAGTTGGCGTTGGTGGAGCGGGAAACAACTCCATGAGCAGATTAGAGGCTCTGGGTGGATTAGATGACATTGATCGAATAGCTATAAATACTGACAAGCTGCACCTGGATTCGATAGACTGTGAACGGAAGATATTGATAGGGAAATCGCTCACCCGCGGATTAGGATCCGGGGGCACTCCTGATGTAGGGCGAAAGGCAGCAGAGTTAGACCGGGAAATGTTACGGGGGTTATTCGAAGGAAAAAACTTCGTGTTCCTCACCGCCGGCATGGGCGGGGGAACGGGTACCGGGGCTTCGCCTGTTGTCGCGGAAATAGCGAAGGAGGCCGGTGCAGTCGTAGTTGCTATGGTCTCGTTTCCCTTTGAAGTGGAGAGGCGAAGAAGAGATAAAGCAGCGGAGGGGATAGAGAAATTGAGAGAGTGTACCGATACGGTTATCGTGCTGGAAAACGACAAGTTGCTAAAATATGCAGGGAATCTTCCGGTAAATGAGGCTTTTAAGACGATGGATACGTTAATTGCTGACACGATACAGGGCATTTCGGAGACAATAACACAGCCTTCTCTGGTAAATCTTGACTTCGCGGACCTCAAGGCGGTAATGGAAACAGGCGGTGTTGCAGTAATGCTTGTAGGCGAGACGTCAAAAGCGGAGAACAAATCCGAATCGGTGGTAGAAGATGCATTCAGTCATCCGCTGCTAGATGCGGATTATAGGGGTGCAAAAGGTGCGCTTATACATGTGACTGGCGGTTCGGACCTAACGATGAAGGAGACAACAGACATTGTAGAGTTACTTACTTACGAGTTGGCCGATGATGCAAATGTAATCTGGGGCGCAAGGATAAATGGGAATTGCAATGGAATGGCAAAGGTATCAGCGATATTGACAGGTGTGGAGCCAAAGTGGACATTTGGCGGGGTCTACTCAAAGCGTGAAAATAAAATAAATCAGAAGGGAGAACATGCACCTAGAGGGGCAATCAGCAATATTATACCGATTATCCGATAACGGGTTCAGGCTATTTGCTCACATAGGATAATATAAATCTCTGTCTAAGGAGAGAGGAAGGGCGGCTGCCGGCCTTCGTTCGTAGAAAGGAGGCTGAGGAAAGTCCCCCCACCATAAAAACACGAATGCCGAGAGGGCATAAGGCGAGAGTCTTGGCTCTGGTATAGAAACGGTACCGTGCCATACTAATGTGATGATTCCGTAAGGATGAAGTCGTGTGGTTGCGGATGGAATCGACCAACCTCGTGGGTGCAAGCCAAAATAAGGCGCAAAGATAAATGCCGCGGAAACAGAAGGGGGCTTACTCTCCTCACTCCTCTTCTCTATATCCTACGTCCTCAGTCATTAATTCTTTTGCAACTTCAGTATTCTCAAACACGCGCCGTGCTTCTTCTTCCAGCTTACTTGCACCGCCCGGGTCCGAGTATCGCGCACTGATATGCGTTAAGATGAGTTTTCTTACCGCTGCTTTTTTCGCCACTTCCGCAGCTTCTAATGCCGTTGAATGCATGTAATTAATCGCATATTCTTTCGTCTCCTCTGATAAAGTGCTATCGTGAATTAACAAATCTGCGTTCTTACTCGCTTCTATTACGCTATCACAGGGTCTCGTGTCTCCGGTATATACAATCTTCCTGCCTGGCCTTGGTGGCCCTACGACTTGTTCGGGTCTTATCTCCTTCCCCTCCAAAGAAATGGAACGCCCTGATTGAAGCTTAGAAAATAAAGGGCCCGGTTTTATGCCTAGCTCTATTGCTCTTTCTCTGTTGAACTTCCCGGGTCGCATGTCCTCTTCTAACACGTATCCTATACTTAGTATATTGTGCATTGTTTTTATCACTCTTATCTCATACCCCGCTCTTCTTACTACATCGCCCGGCCGCAGTTCTATCGCTTTTACTTCAAAATTCTTACCCGCATAGCCCAGGGCAAGGAGATGATACAGGAATTTATCCACCTGCTTGGGTCCGTATATCTGCAAAGGCTCTTGTCTATCTTGCAACGCCATTGTCTGTAATAATCCCGGGATACCAAGTACATGATCGGCATGGAAATGAGAGATGAAGATAGAAGTTATCTTCATGCCACTCTTTGCACGCATCATCTGCTGCTGCGCTCCTTCTCCACAATCAAATAGTAGTAACTCGCCTTCTCTATTCACAGCTATCGCAGATGGATTCCTGTTCGGTGTAGGCGTTGAGCCTCCGGTTCCTAAAAATGTTATTCGCAGCATACATAAAAAAACCCTTCCCTTAAAAGAGAAAGCTTTACTTACTAAAGAGATTTATCAAAGATAAAGAAAAGTTTGGGTTATCATACTATTCCTGCACCATATTCTACTCCCGTCATGGTCATCTCTTTTTTTAATGCAGTCAAAAAAAGATCGAATAAGTTAAAAGCGAAATCAGCCCAATGGCGTATTTTTTGAGCTTCTGGTTCCAATTCCTTCTCCTTTTCGTTCTGGCTGGCGACTCCAAACTGCTTTAGCTCTTCCCAATTCTCTTCCAGGTAGATGAAAAGCGATGCCGATGCGAACTGCACGGGAACCACTGGATATTCAGTAGCGAGGGATAGTATTAATTGCCTTTCGCGTTCTACTTCGTCTTCTGATATTGCCGACTGCCCTATCGCTTTAATACGCGCTTCTTCATGGACTGCACCTTTTATCTCATAGCCGATGTTTTCGACTTGATGCTCTGTTAATTCTTTGTAGAGTTCTCCCTGGGTAAGTTCATGCTCGAATATGTATTTGAGCATGAGTTCAGTCGCGGATTCGAGATAAGCCTCGTTTAATGCTATGATTGAGAACCACAAGCCCCGCAGGAAAAATCGACGATGCATTGCCGTACCATAATCCAAAGAAGCAGCAGAAGGCACTAAGATGGAAGGTGCGAAGATAAGAGCGCTGTTTTTTAGTACTATCGTATCTTTGAGACGATCTTTACCAATGAGTTCTTCGACTCTCTGTTTCTCTTCGCTATCCAGCGGCTGATGCAGCGAAGCAGGAAGCCTGAATTTTTTATCGTAAAATTCGATGATTTCGCTTATTCTACTGACGTCAAGCGTCTTTAACGTTTCCGCTATCTCCTTTGCTGCGTTCTCTACCCATGCGATATATTCAGTTTCGAATTTCTTGCGATTCCGCTTCTCTTCTCCTTCTTCTGAAGAAGTCATTTTCTTCATCTCTTATCGCCCCTTGAATATTAAATATATGGTCGTGCTCGCTTATCATTTATATTTACTTTGCTCAGCCGCGTATCCGCTGCCATGTTAGTTGATTGAGTATCTCCAGCTTCTATAAATCAGGCATTTATAAAGTAATTTTTTTAGATTTTAAGGAAAAATATATCATCCC
>CAZOEM010000298.1:0-4264 GCA_964578735.1 uncultured Halobacteria archaeon
TCTTTTCTAAAAACTACATGGTATATCCCTATTTCGCTTAAGTTTACGAAAATGACTTTATGATTGTTGATAACTATTTATAAAGTTTATAGGAGATAGCAATTCCACTTGCTTTTTAGCCCTTTTCAGCCATCTTGACTTTATACCAATATACTATTATAAAAAGAGAAGGAAAGAGAGAAGGCGAAAAAGGAAGCTAAGAGTAAGCTTCTTTTTGGTATCTTTTGTAGGGAAGGTTTAGTTCGTGGATGCATGTACACACAAAAAGAAACAAGAGAAGGTGCAAATAGGTGTAAGATGAAAGAGATAGATATGGAATTTCCAACATTTGATATTGAGCCAGAGAAAAAGAAGAAGCTCAATTTCTTCAAAATAGGAAAAATCTGGTGCTTCAAATATTTCTTCGACGACAAAGAAATCTTCAATGATTTATTGGAATACTATAATCGCGAAAAATATCGGTTTGAGCTTGGCTCGGTTGGTGCAAGGAACAAGATAATCAAGTATCTTGAGAAAAAAGGGTTTGAGCCTGTTTTGATTGAAGACCTATCTGCTTATACAGTAAAGATTGACCGGTTTAAGAAGTATGGAACAATCTTGAAGAATTCCATTGATTATGATGAGAAGGGAAAGGATAGGATATTTATAATGAAAGATTTGGTATCTGTTGAGGATGCGATTGCGAATGGTGCGGAGAAGGTGGTATAAGTGTTGTCCAGACATAAAAAATCAATGAGGCATCACTGGAGTATAGAAGAGTTTCCGGAATTTATTTTTCCAACTATCTCCTCTTCTATACTTGTTCCCAGTTCCAGTTCTAAGAATCTCTATATCCGTTCTCTTATAGAGACTCTTTTCTTAAACAACATTTCTTATATTTCTTCCCCGATCCGCAGGGGCATGGATCATTTCGACCTATCTTTTTCTTCTTTTTACCTTTCGTTAATTTTGAGGCACTTTTTTGTTTTTCCTCCCCCTCACAATGCAAATTATCGAGATACTCTATGTTCTCCTGCGAGAAATGATCAATTGGATCCCAATCGAAATGATGGTAATACATCTCTTCATCGGGCGTGCGATATATACGCTTGACATCGACTAAATCAATATATGTGTCATCTACCAATCCTTTCGTAAATGCCAGTTCAATCTCCTCGGTAGCTGCCTGATCTTTAAACTGCGCGAGGTCTTCTACAAGTAGCGATAATTAGCTAATATCGATGGCATGGATCCGAATAGCCAATTACCGATATCTTCACCATAATCGCTCAATGTAGCGATAAGTACGTTAAGAGCTTCTGTTGTTTTTATGTCACCCAATAGATGTAATGCATGTATGGCTGACCATGCATCACCGGGTCCTCCAATCTCCCAATAGATATCCTCTTCGATAATGCGTGCTAAATACGGGACGGAATCAGGTCTATTACAAATCTCTTTTACTAGTGGAGTCGGGACTCTAAGCTCTGATATTATAAATTCATCGATTAATTTTTCGGTTGTCATCCCCTGGTAGTTTGCTGCCATATTATTTTTACCTCTATTGTTCAGAGTTAATAAAGCAATATCTGGTCTTCTTTTTACTGGAATTTTGAATTGTGAAACCGCTTAAGATTCATCTATCTCATTTATGAGATCCGATACACGCTCTATGTCTATTTTTCCAACTATCTCCTCTTCTATACTTGTTCTCAGTCCCATTTCTAAGTATTTTTGTATCTTGAGGAAATGATATTTTCACTTTTGTTGGCATTTCATCTTCCCCGATAACAATTTTGTTCCGCTTTGATAATAAAACCTCTTTCCAATTGGTTTTGATGGTAACACAGGCAACTTTTTATATATACTTATAAATTATCACTTGTTAATTAATCAGATTGGGAGAAGCAAGAGCACGAACACGATTAAGCCCCAAGGTTATGATAGAGGATGCTGAACGTGTGATTGATCTGGTCAATTATTGCCTTAAGACAGTTTACGTGGATCCGGAAACGGGAAAGTTAGATGTTGATTGGGTAAATGTGGGCACGACAAAAACCCAAAGAGACCGTTCAAGAACGATTGTGGAGATAGTACAGGAATTAGAAAAGGAGTATGGCAATGAAGTGCCAGTAAAAGAGATTCTGGATTTGGCCGTAGAGGAAGGAATAGAGCGAGAAAAGGCAGAGAAAGCGATAGATATGTTAAAGATGGACGGTATCTTCTTTTCTTCAAGCCATAATGTTGTGGGATTTGTGAGGTGATTATACCCATACATTTGAAAATTAGGTAGAATTCTACGTAGAATTCTACCTTTTGCGCGAATATATATGAGTAGAAAAAAATTCGTTGTGATGAAGGTGGAGGAAGAAGCCAAAAGAAGGCTTGATATAGCTAAAGCGTTTATGAAACGCCCTTATAGCGATATCATCTTAAAATATCTACCGCCTTTTGATGATATATGGAAAGAGGAGTTATATCATTTGTTTAAAGATTTAAAGGAGCGTTTTCCTAAGAAAGAGCCTATATTGGAATACATGCGGCTCATAATACTCTATTCTGAGCATTTATCCGAAGATTCAATGCAGGAATGCGATGAGGAAGTGAGAGCAAGGCTGAATGAGTTATCGCACTATGTTTTTGAGCAAAAGAAAAAAGAAGAAGATAAAAAGTAAGTGTTCTACCAAAAGGTAGAACACAAAAACTAAAAAAACGCATAGCAACCTGGTCTCTGTTCAGAGAAGTGGAGGAGCAGGCAAAGCTTGAAGGGAAAACGCCAGTGCTTATCTTGAAGGAGAAGAATAAAAAGGTGAATTGGCTGTTTTGAGGTTGAGTGATTTCGTTGAGTTAGTGGATATAGATTGAAAAAACGACAGAATAATATCACAAAGCAAAAATCCCCAGATTGGAGAAGCTGCAACACAGTTTGGGCGACATAAAGAGGCAGAAAAGCCCTACGTTAGGCGACGTTTATGCTTCATCTCTGGGAATGATTCAACCATTCAATTCTGTTTTAAAGTGCCTTATAGGTGGCCATATTATGTGCTGTTACTACTGACAGCTTCTCAAAGAAAGTTTTAGCAGTTTCTGGAATCAAAGTAATGGGCCAAATTTTTTCCATTTGGTTTATTACGGTAATATCCTTAGAGGGACTGACAAAATAGGCGGGTCGTTTGTGGGTACCAAGTTTAGAACCAATATCTTGGATTACTCTCAAAAGCGATTCATCCGTTAAAGAGTACCCCACAAATATAATTGATCGAGTAACAAAATAGTGGGTTAATGTTTGGATTAATAAAGCCTTCCGTGCCTCAAAATCCAGATAGTCCGTTGAAGTGAGGAGCAAAGAATCGGGTCTGTCTACGGATCCATGAATCTTTATAAGCAAAATGTCAGTTGTACCCACATAAGCAAGTTCCTCAGGATGAACAACAGGGAAGCACGGTCTTCCTGCGGTTCTAAACGCTTCTTCAAGTAAAATATCGAAATTTGTTGTAACAATCACATCAAAACCAATACTCGCAATGGCAGAATGTACTTTGGATGGTTGAAGACCACCTTTTTTCAGGGCAGCAATAACCGTGGATACAAGCTCATGGCGTCCTATCTTTGCTTCTGCTGTTGCCATTGCCTTAGGAAAATCAGTAATATCAGACAGAGAAGCTTTTTTCTGAACGAGGGATAGTAACTCTTTTGCCGTTGGCATGCCAGCTGTAACTGAGATACCTGCACCAGCAAATAGCAAGACTCTCCTTTGATTTACTACCTCTACTAATTCTGGTGGAAGACCAGCAATTTCTGCCTTATGGCGTCTTTTATCTACCTCAGGTTTCAGGCTTTCTTTCATGAGTGGTGAGACCGTCTTCTCGAGATTATCAAGCCTATGTAGTATGGTTTCAAAGTTGGCGAAGGACTCCTGTTGAACTCTGGTGCTGCTTTCGCTCTTTATTTGATCCTCGATAGCAGTAAGTCGCCTATTAAAGTCTTTCATTCCTACATCTATTTGGGGTATTTGTATCCCGAAATCCTGAACAGGATTTCCTGGTCTTCTGCTCCAAGAATCAATGGTGCGAATAACCTGTAATAGCTGTTCACGAAGCATATCAGCTCCTTTGATCGTCTGCTCATATGAAATGACGCGATATGATTTAATATCAAAAGGAACGCTTTGAATATCTTGCGTTATCATAATGGTTCTATTGCCAACGGAATGCGCAACACCAAGCTCATAAAAAGGTGCTCCCCCCTTTAAATTGGGTTAATTAATTGACAGGATGAAGAACAA
>CAZOEM010000299.1:0-4257 GCA_964578735.1 uncultured Halobacteria archaeon
ATTATATACGGCGGTATAAGCCGATAAAAGTGCAAACGCCGTTCTTCATCGAAGACTCGGGCTTGACCATACCCACTTTGAATGGCTTCCCTGGCCCGTTCTCCGCATTTGTATTTAATAAAATCGGCAATGCGGGGATTCTGAAATTGATGGATGGTAAGAAGGGGGAAGAGAGAAGAGCCACATTTAAAACTGTTGTTGCATTCTGCGAATCCCTGGAAAAGGTGCCTATGCTCTTTGTCGGCACTTCCGAAGGTAGAATAGCAAAGGCGGCTAGGGGTGAGGGTGGCTTTGGCTATGACCCAATATTTGAATTGGAAAGTGTGAATAAGACATTTGCGGAGATGAGTACGGAAGAGAAGAATGTTGTATCGCACAGAGGCCGTGCATTCATGAAATTATTGGATTATATCGCCTAAATCTTTTCTGCGTATCTACGTATAAACCTTTTTATATACGTTAATTTAGAAAAATTTAAATAGCCCTTTCCATTTCTCTATGCTATTGGTTGAAGAACATGAAAAAGGGTAAGATGCCAAGCGATTTTGCCGCTACCCGGAAGCGGGTGGAAGGAGAAACAAAGGTGCGAAGATTTTCCCCTATAGCTGCGATAATATTTAGTTCTGTCTTGCATAAAATGACAGTGTTTTTACCTCGAGACAAGAAATTCTTTGACCTCTTTGAAGAGCTTGCAGATAAGGCCGTGGAAGCAGCGGAGCTATTAGCCGATTTGAGAACAAAATACTCGGAGCTTCCGCAAATAAGTGAGCAGCTTAGAATGCTGGAAGAGGATGCTGATTCGATTGTTCATCAGATAATACAGGGGCTGTATTATGACCACACTCGTGTCACGGAAGAGAAGGGAGACATACGTTATTTCGCGCATAATCTTGACAATGTAATAGACGGTATAGAGAAAGCGGTAGTGAGGTTGTCATTTGCGCAGAAGCAAGAGGCTCCGGAGTCGGTGGCTGAGTTCTCGCCAATTATCACGGAGGCATCAGAGGTGATAAGAACGGCAGTTCATTGCCTGCGGAATCTGAAATCTGAAGAGAGCACTTTAAATACTTGTTGCATAAGGATAAACGAATTGGAAAACGAAGCAGACAAAGTAAACCGGAAAAGGCTGCGGATACTTATGACCACGCCCGTAGAGAATCCCAATGCAGTCCTTGATCGAATGCTGCTCAAAGAGATAGTGGAAATTTTAGAAGATACTATGGATCAGTGTGAAGACGTGGCAAATATCCTGGAAACGTTTAGGTTGAAGGGCGGTATTTGATAGATGTTATCTGCTTTGGGCTATGTGATCATAATAATAACCCTTGCACTGCTCTATGACTTTTTTAACGGTGCAAATGACAGTGCGAATGCAATTGCAACGGTGATAGCTACCAAAGCGCTGACGCCGCTAAAAGCATTGGCGCTGGCGAGTGTATTTAACCTCACTGGCGCTTTCATTGTTACCGCAGTTGCGGAAACAATAGGAAAGGGGATTGTTGCTCCATCCGATCTGGAAACCGATGTTTATCTCCTGGTTCTTATTGCGGGTTTACTTGGTGCAATAATATGGACATCTATCTGCACCGCACTTGGAATTCCTATAAGTGTGACGCATTCGTTGGTAGGTGGTTTACTTGGTGCGGGAATAGTTGCAGGGGGGATGGGAATAATACAATGGGCAGTACTAACAAATAAGGTATTTCTTGCTATTGCACTCGGTCCCTTTGTGGGATTTGTAGCAGGAGCAGTTATATTTATCGTCACCAGTTGGGTGCTCCACTTATACTTTAAAAAAACACCCACTCCTGCGACCGAAGGGGTATTCAAGAAATTGCAGATTATTTCGTCTTCCTTTATGGCGTTCAGCCACGGTATGAACGATACGCAAAATGCAATGGGCGTAATAACAGCAGCTTTGCTCAGTGTTGGTTTTATCTCCTCTTTTTACGTACCCTGGTGGGTGAAGATAATGTGCGGGTCTGCAATGGCATTTGGCACATTTTTACTGGGCTGGCGAGTAATAAGGATGGTTGGGTTGCGATTGGCGAAGTTAGAGCCGAAGCATGGGTTCTCTGCCGAAACCGGTGCGGGTCTCGCAATAGTAGGCGTGAGTTTAGCGGGTATGCCGGTAAGCACCACGCACGTATTAGCTTCCGCAGTGATAGGGGGGACGTTCTTTCAAAGCCTTCGCAGAATAAGATGGTTAGAAGTGATGAGAATGTTTACCGCCTGGATAATAACCATTCCGATAGCGGCAGCAGTAGGCGGAATGGCGTTTTGGGTGGTCCAGTTGTGGTTGTGAACTGAAGTAGCTCTTCGTTGATGCTACAGAAGGATGCTTGTGCAAGCTATATATTCAGCTCAAGCTGTATAAATTAACCCCATAATATATAAACGTTGCCTATATACATTACCAGATATGTTTTTATATACTTTTCAATTGATATATATATAGTTACATTTTGGAGGTAAAGAAAAAAAATGGAAAAAATAAAGGTGGCCATGATGGCGGCTATAGTAGTTGCGACGATAGTGACAGTAGGTACAGCGGCGGTTCCAATGCCCGTGCAAGCAGCAGAGCTTTCCGGCGAACTGACAATCGCGGGCTCTACAACAGTGCTTCCGATAAATCAAGAATGTGCGCGGATTCTTATGCTAGAGAACTCAGGGCTAAGAATATCCGTTTCGGGTGGCGGTTCCGGTCACGGTGTAAAGGCAGTAGGTGAAGGTGCAATAGATATAGGTGCGGCGTCCCGGGACGTAAAATCGAAAGAGATGGAGATGTATCCAAATCTGAAGCCGGTGGCAGTAGGAAGAGATAGCGTGGCTATCGTTGTTCATGCGAATAACGATGTGAGCGACCTGACAATGGAAGAGGTATCGAAGATATTCAGTGGAGAGATAACGAACTGGAAGGATGTCGGCGGCACTGATGGCGAGATTCGCGTAATAACACGGGAAGGTGGCTCCGGAACGAGGGATTGCTTCGAGAATTCGGTGATGAAGCCTTTTGATCGTGAAATAGCAGGAAAAGCATCGGTTAAACCATCGAATGGTGATATAAGAGCAACTGTCAGCAGAGATAAGATGAGCATTGGCTATCTCTCCCTTGGATACGTTGACAAATCTCTCAAAGCGGTCAAAATAGACGGTGTGGAAGCGACAGAAGAGAACGTGCTTTCTGCTGATTATCCAATTTCGCGGAGTTTGTATCTCATAACGAAAGGGGCGCCAAGCGAACTTGAGAAAGCATTTATAGATTCCCTGTTGAGCGAAGAAGGGCAGAAGGTAGTGGAAGAGATGGGCTACATAAAGTTGGTTGTGGCACCGGCTCCAAAGCCAACAGCGAAAGTGACGCCTACAAAGGCTCCTGCAGAAGCAGCATCAACACCCACACCCACACCACCAGGCTTTGAAGCGGTATTCGCTATTGCCGGTTTGTTAGCGATTGCTCAGGCACTACTAAGGAAAAAGAGGTGAAGAGGGAAAAATGAGGATAGTGCACATCTCGGACATCCATGTGGCGGAACAGCATTTCCTGCCTGAGTTATTGGAACGAGTAATAAGGGCGATAAACAAAATAGAGCCCGAAATCGTGGTTGTTACTGGCGATTTGACAGAGAACGGTCATGAATCCGAGTTTAAACGTGCAAAGAGCTATATCGAGAAGATAAAATGTGATACGAAAGTGGTGATACCGGGGAATCATGATGCGAGAAACGTTGGCTATCTCGGTTTCGAGGAGATTTTCGGACACAGGTCAATAATAGAGAAAGGTAAAGGGATAACTATTGTCGGTATCGATTCTACACAGCCGGATTTAGATGATGGACATGTGGGCAGAGAGAGATATGGGTGGATTGAGAAGAGCCTGAATAGCAACGATTTTAAGGTCGTTGCTCTTCACCACCACTTAATTTCGATCCCTAAGACAGGGCGAGAAAGACAAATACCTATGGATGCGGGAGACGTGCTCGAACTGCTTGTTAGATGTGGCGTGGACCTGGTGCTTTGCGGCCATAGACACGTGCCGTGGATATGGAACTTGAATGGGATGATAATTGCGAATGCGGGAACTGCATGCACGAACAGAGTAAAATGGAATATACCTCAATCGTTCAACTTAATCGAAATAGACGAAGAGGAAAAGGGAACAATAAAGATATACCGGATGTATTCAAGAGGTGGACAGGAGTTGGTATTGGAGAAAAGGAGAGATCGAGCAGCGGAATGAATCTTTTAGAGCGTGTGCGC
>CAZOEM010000300.1:0-4252 GCA_964578735.1 uncultured Halobacteria archaeon
GAGGTATGAAGAAGCTTCAGAGTGCTTTAAGGAAATTCCATCAAAAGGAAGATTGATGAATATTCTCCGAGAGATACATAAATATCCAGAAGATTACAAATTATTCAAACAAGGATTTGAGGCGGAATTTGAATACCATACAGAAAAAGTGATACATAGTAAAGAGGAACAAGGGGCATTGAGGAAAAAGTTTTACGATCTCCTTTTTATGAGTTTAGAGGAAGCTTCAGAGGAATCACCATTTGAGACTACGGCTAAAATATTTAAATCATGTCAAATATTCTGCGAAGATATAAGCGGAAAGGAACTTAAAGACAGACTTACCATTCGATTCAGACATTATATGTTCTCCTTTTTTAGAGATATAATATTTGGCACGGGATACCACAACATAGGTCCTGTTGAATCAAAAGAAGAACTAAATACTCTTTTAGAAAAATTTGAGATAACTTTTGAAGAGACCGGTATTGAAACACCGTCATTAGAAGAAATCAAAGAGGTTTGTATACGTAGTGAAAAATATGCGGAACATGGAGATAAGGTGGAGAGGATTTTTGGTTTATAATATTGGGAGTTTGGATATCAAATGGTGCATTTCTCATCATGTGTATATTTATATTGTTTCCCAATCCAGATAATATTTTCACTCCTTTTCTGGAGAAACTTGGTTTGTAGAACGGATAAAACACCCTAATGTATCACCACAGTTATCGAATACATAGACATCAGCACCGGTTTTTCGTGCTAAATCCGCTGCAAGAGTCTGGAAAAAGGACTCCAGCCGCTCGTCACCTGCTTCCTTCAGCCGTTCAACGAGTTCAGCAACGGTGCTGAATTCAAGATCGAAATGTTCATGTGCATTAATATCTAACAGATCACAAATCTTTGCCGGCATCGCGAATATCACTTTCTTCTTCGCTTTCGATTTCTCTATTGCATAGCACACGAAATTACCCGCAACGACTGTTTTATCTAGCGGGAAATGCAGTTTTTCCACTGCTATTCGCCTGCTCTTCTCTCCCGTGCTAACGCCTATGAGCTCCTTTTTGTCCCTTACGAGCGCGTCTATAACATGCTTATAACCGTCTCTTGTATATGGCTCAATGAATCCCGTAGCGCCGAAGATCGGGATACCGCCTTCTATGCCCAGCATAGGAAGAACAGTGTCTTTCGCTATCTCTTCGCCTTCGGGCACGAAAATCTCTATTTCTACAGCACTAGAGATCACTTCCTTTACATTCGTTTCTATGTCCATCAAAATGTGCGGGTATATATCTGGCGCACCGACTTTACCAAGCCCAGCCTTTTTTATTATTCCTATCCCTTTGCCTGCTCTTATGGCGAATACAGGGAACTGTCTTGCTCTTGCACAGATAAGCAAGCCACTAAACGTATCACCCTTATAATCGCCGGAATCCACACGAACACATGCCATACACTCCTCTGCATCTACATTTTCCACCGCCATCTCCACTTTTATGCCTGTCGAAGTGGCAACTTCCACTTTCTTCGCTTCTTTTCCCGCAAACAGAAGTGCAGCAGCTTTCGAAGCCGCAGTGGCACATGTACCTGTTGTATACCCGCGTTTGAGGATTTTACCGTCTTCGAGCAGAACCACCCGGCCTCGCTTTATCTCTTCTATCAATGCATCATAACCAATAGCATTTATCCCCGCGGCAGATAATATGAGCGCCTCCGGGTATTCCCTACCGGATACAGGGTCTCTCATCTATTTCTCACTTCGCCTCCACAAAACTCAATTTAATTATGGCATTGATAATTGCTACTGCAGACGGAGTACCACCTCTTGGGCCTCTTATCACAATGCAAGGTATATCTGTAGACAACATATCCTCCTTCGACTCTGCGGCATTGACAAAGCCTACAGGCGTGGCGATAATAAGAGCAGGCTTTATACCCTCTTTGATGAGTGCAGAAAGCTCCAGGCATGTGGAAGGTGCGTTCCCAATAGCCACAATGTTATCACGAATGAGTTCCTTTGCGATGCGGAATCCCGCGGCAGTCCTTGTAAGATTCTCTTTTACTGCTATTCCCATTGTTTTTGGGTTATTCACAAAGCACGTCACATTCTCCTTGTATCTTTTGCTGATGCCCGCTTTTACCATTTCAATGTCTGTAATGATTGTTTTGCCATCGTGTATGCATTGTATCCCCCTTTCAATGGGGTTATGTTTGAAGACAATCAAGTCCATAAAAGAGGGGTCGGCATTAGCAAAGACTACCCGGCCTGCAACTCGTCGTTCGTGCTCGCTAAGCGGATATTTTGATACAATTTTCGCTACAATTGCCTTGCTCTGCTTGAGAACTGCGAAATCATTTGAGAGAGGAGCGCCAAGTAATGCGGCTGCGGCAGATGCCGCCGTTATGCCAGGCACTATTTCCACGCCTATGTCCAAATCGCCAGCTACTTCTAGTGTCAGTCCGGCCATACCATAGATGCCTGGATCGCCACCAGATACAATGACAACGTTTTTTCGGTTTCCCAACTCGACTGCTTTCTTTGCTCGCTCTACTTCCGTCCCCATCTTGCCTATTATCAATTCTGCACTAGTCGGTATGATCTCCTTTATTAGCCCTATGTATCGCTCATTACCCATAATAACGTCAGCACTGGAAATCCGCGCTCGCGCTCGTTCGGTAAGCAAATCCAACGATCCTGGTCCTATTCCTACTACAGATAGCATGTTCTACCTCTAAAGCTATGTTTCTAATCAGATAAAAAGCCACGAGATTTCATAAGAGTAACACTAAAACTTTGTAGAAAAAAGTTTGAAAGAAAGGTTTGTGGGAATCTGTGTAATCTTGTGGTATGCTAAACAAGTACCAAAAGGTTTAAAATACCGCTGCCAGGGTTATCTTCCTATCAAACGATTTCCGCTTTACCAATTCGCACCTGGTTTTATTCCGCGTTGCGCCCAGGATAGCACAGGGCTCTGCAACGCCTTTTAGGTTAAACGCATCCATTGCTGCGCTTTTCGACTGCACATTCACACTGTTTATCTCGTCTCGAGAAAAGAAAAATAGGGGTATGCCGAAGTTAGCAGAAACTTCTCGTAACGACCCGGTGTTTTTGAAGTCCACGGTGCATAAACCCGTGACTTCTTTCTGCTCTATATCCAATTCGACCAGGAACCTGCGAATCGCACTCTCTATCTCTACTGCTCCAACGTCTGTATGGAAGCCGATTCCGAGGTAGATGTCTCTAGTCTTCATTTTATCGCTCTCTTTTCTTGTTTAATCTTAGTAACTATGTCGTGATAAAGAAAAATTTATAGGATAAGCAAAAAGTAATCTCTTCTCTCATTGATCCGTTCTGAAACTTTGTGTAGAAAAAACTCTTCTTTTTGGGGTTTTGATGGTTATCACAAGTTTTTGAATTTGATTTTCGTTATATGTGCTTATTTTCGTAACGGTATCGGGCTTTTTTCTTTATTCTGCAATCAATTACGAATTATCAATTACGAATTACGAATTGAATGTTGTATTGGATCTCCATGCCCCATGCTCCGTTTGAAAACTTTACCGGGACAAAATTCCTGTTTTTCCATTTTAAAGGGTGTAGCGAATTTTCGATAAAAATTTCGTCCTATTTGTTTTAAATGAGCTTGTTTTCTCATCTTCACCGTGCTTTTTTTCTTTGTTTCGCTAATAGACTTGTTATATGGGCTATTTTGAGGAATAAACGAAATAGGAAAACTTTTATATTCGCCGAAGTATCGCGGGAAGGTATTGCTCGGGGATGTGGCAGAGGTGGCGGAAGAAATTATCCGGGAAACCTGTAAAGAGCTAAATATTGAGATTATAGACATGGCGATGAATGTGGATCACGTTCACTTGTTTATTAAATATCCCCCAAAATATTCCGTTAGCTGGATGGCGAAGCGGATAAAGGGGAGAAGCAGCAAGCTGTTAAGTGATAGATTTTCACAGCTTAAGGAGTTGTGTCCGGGGCATTTGTGGGCTCCAAGTTGTTATCACGGCTCAGTAGGGCATGGCTGGGAAGTGGTGGAGAGATATATCTCGGGGCAGAAGGGGTTAGAGAAAACGGAGGTCATACGAGGGGAGCGGGGAGAAGGGAGCGGGGAGCGGTATAGTTATGAGAAAGCGGATACTGTACCGGTGGCAGTGATAGATGAAGAAAAGGAGAAAGCACACAAAACCTGGTACATTACGCTTTATAACAAACTTTTTGGAGGGAAGCATCAAAAATAAAAAAATCGAAAAGCTTTTA
>CAZOEM010000301.1:0-4250 GCA_964578735.1 uncultured Halobacteria archaeon
GGCGATACTGACAGAAGACATAGGCTATATCATAGGAATTGATGATTGCCCCTGCGGCAGAAAGGGAAGGTATTTCAGATTTCAATCAAGACTGGAAAAAGTGGAGCTAAGAGGCTGTGGTGATACGTTCAGGGAGGCGTATAAAAAATCCTAAATAAAATATTGACACAGATTAACGCAGATTAACACAGATGATAAAAATCAACAATGTCAAACTTAAATTTAAATAAGTCCGCGTAAATCAGTGTAAATCCGTGTCTTAAATATAAGGAAGTTATACTTTATATACAAGAACAAACATGATAAAGAGTTATCTATTAGATGGCGAATTTAAAGAACGCAGTTTTGACGATTTCACGGAGATTGCAGAACTTGTAAATACGAATAGAAAAAAACTATATGGGCTAAGACTGGATTTGATAATAGAATTTTTAACGAAATTAGGAAGGGAAATAATAAGGGATAAAACGATTAATACAATACAGGGGGTCAGCTATATTTCATTATGGCTCAGAAAAGATAATTTAAAGAAGATTTGCAGGTTAAATTATTTAGATTTAGATTTGGACCACGCATATTTTGAGAATTTCAAAGACTTTTTTACAGAAAATAATTTTGAATTATGCGCACAACCAAGAGGAATAGTGTGCCATTGGGTAGCGGCTAATATACCTACATTAGCATTCTTTTCGTTAATACAATCAATTTTATCAAAGAATGGAAGTGTCGTCAAAGTTCCGGAAGAAAATAAGGATATAATTCTGTCCATATTGAAACACTTAGATGAAATAGAAGTAGAGTTTGACGGGGAGCGCTATTCAGGGAGGGAAATTGTAAAATCTATTTCAATTGTCACTTTTGATGGTAAAAATTATGAAGACAGCAGAAAATTCTCTTTAATTGCTGATTGCAAAATCATATGGGGTAGTTCGGAAGCGGTTTCGGCGGTCACTGCATTACCACAAAAAGAGCACTGCGAAATAATTTCTTTCGGACCAAAATACTCTTTTGCCGTGTTTGATAGAGAATATATAGAGAGTGAACATTTTGAAGAAGCGTTAGAGAATTCTGTTACAGATATCGCGATTTTTAACCAGATGGCTTGCTCTTCACCACAGGTAATATTTTTTGAAAAAAGTATGTATCCAATTAAAGAAATAGCTAAAAAGATGAAGTCATACTTCGAAAAGCTACCGGAGAGACTTCTTAAGCAATACATCCCACAAGAGATAGCTTCGAGGATAATTAATGCACGTGGAATGTATTTACTGGATGAGAATAGAGACATATTGAAATCGGATGATCTCGCGTGGACGATTTTTATAGATGACGCTATCAATCTCGAAGAGCCGGTTCAGGGCAAGTGTATATTCATTAAAGAGATTGATGATGTGGATAAAGTACTTGACCTGATCACCCGAAAAGTCCAGGCAATGAGCGTTTGTATTTTGAACGTAGATAAGAGAAGAGAATTTGCAAAAGCTGCGACTTATAGAGGAGTAGATAGGATTGTAATGCCTGGTAAAATACATGATTTTGATTTGCCCTGGGATGGTATTCTGACACTGAATAGATTAGTGAGGTGGGTAATTCTTAAATCATAAAAAAGAGGAGATAGGAGGAGGTAAAAAGAACCACGAGATTACACAGATTTACACGAGAAAATAAATCTATTATAGACACAGATTAACGCAAACCTTTTTGCAAGCAAAAAGCTTTACCAAAAAATACGATGAAAAGATTAATGCTGTGCCCAGCCAGCCCCTAACAAAAGAAAAAATTAGTGTAAAACCGTGTCTTAAATATAAGGAGATAAAAAATGGTTAAAGACAAAGTAATACTGGTAACAGGAGCAAGTAGAGGTATAGGAAGAGCGACGGCATTGCTTTTGGCGGAACAAGGGGCAAAAGTTATTGTGAATTATAACAAGAGCGAAAAAGAAGCCGAAGAAGTAATCTCCATAATCGGGGAAGAAGGACGGGAAGCAATAATGATAAAGGCAAACGTGGCAAATGAAGAAGAAGTAAAAGGAATGTTTTCAGAGATAAAAGATAAGTTCGGTAGGATTGACGTTTTAGTTAATAATGCAGGAATAATGAAAAACAATTTATTGCTGATGACAAAAACAGATGAATTTGATGAGATTGTGGAAACGAATTGCAAGGGTGTATTTCTATGTATGCGAGCAGCCACAAAAATGATGATGAAGAAAATGTCAGGAAAGATTATTAACTTATCCTCTATTGTAGGGATAAATGGAAACAGCGGACAAATTGTATACTCAGGTAGCAAAGCATTTTTAATTGGTCTGACAAAATCAGCGGCTAAGGAACTGGGGATGTATGGGATAACAGTTAATGCGGTAGCTCCCGGACTAATTGATACGGATTTGACTAAAGATTTAAACGAGGATATAAAACAGGATTTATTGAACAATATATCACTTGGGCGGATAGGCACACCCGAAGACGTTGCTAAAGTGATCCTATTCCTGTGCTCGGAATTAAGTGATTATGTAAGTGGACAGGTAATAGGAATTGATGGCTGTCAGATAATGTAAAAAAATAAATTGTTGACACAGATTAACGCAGATTAACACAAACTTTTTTGCAAGCAAAAACCTTTACTAAAAAAATGCTTACGCTTCTTTTTTGCAAGCAAAAAGTTTTACCAAAAAAATACGATGAAAAGATCAGAAGAGAGAACAAAAAGGAGAGCACCTTATACAAAAGCCGAGTCACTGGGTAAACGGTTTAAGGATAGCGCCGAAGAACATGGATATACGGGTTTCCTGGGATATTTGAAATACTTTTTTAGATTCAATATAAATTTTTATTTTAATTTATTCGCGATGTTTGTGCCGTATTCAGGATTACGAGTTACGTTGCATCGAGTTAGGGGTGTAAAAATAGGTAAGAACGTGTTGATTGGCTTTAATGTGACAATAGATAACATCTATCCTCATCTCGTTACAATTGAAGATGGTGCGCATCTTGGAGGTAACAATTTGATATTGACACATTCTAGACCCTCACCGTATTATAAAAAGGTGTTGTTAGCGTATGTTGCTCCGGTAGTAATAAAGAAGAACGCCTGGGTTACGGTTGGTGTGACGGTATTAGCGGGGGTAACGATAGGTGAGGGCAGTATTATTGAAGCAAATTCGGTAGTTACTAAGGATATACCGCCACGTTGTCTTGCTGCGGGAAATCCTGCTAGAGTGATAAAGAAGTTGGATATTTAAAAGGAGTGAAGAAATGGTGGTATTGAACAACAGAGATTTCACACTTAGGAAATATGAGAAGTTGTGTGAAGCTATAATCAATTCAAAATATAAAGTTGCCACATTTAGAGAATTTTTTGAACAAAAAGATGAAGATGACAATTTTATATTAATAAGGCACGACATTGATGAAAACATTAGATTTGCGTTAGATATGGCAAAAGTGGAATATGATTATGGCATTAGAGCAAGTTACTATTTTAGAACGATAAAAAAAGTGTACGTTCCGGAAATCATAGATAAAATAGCCGCATATAATCATGAAATAGGTTATCACTATGAAACAGTTGATAATGTTAAAGGAAACATCGAATTAGCGATTAAACTATTTTCAGAAGAATTGTCAATGTTTAGGGAAGAATATGATGTAAAAACAGTATGCATGCATGGAAATCCCCTTTCGAAATACGACAATAAAGAAATATGGGAAACCTGTAAACTATCAGACTTTGATTTGTTAGGCGAACCCTATTTATCACTTGATTATAATAACGTTGCATATTTCTCTGATAGCGGTAGAACATGGGATGCAGATAAGAATAAAATTAAAGATAAGATTGACACACCGAAATCCGATGTAATACAGGTAAAAAACACTGATGAATTAAGTGAGGCTATCACAAAAGGAGAACCTGAAAACGTTTGTGTTTTAACGCATCCAGAAAGGTGGAGTAAAAATCCAAAAGACTATTTGATACGGTACTTAATCGACTTATCGTATATCATTGGGAAAAAGATTATCAAGTCTTTAAGAGGGAATCGAATAAATGGATAATCCACAAATTATGGATGTTAAAACGATATGCATGCATGGAAACTCTTTGTCGAGATATGATAACCGTGATTTGTGGAAGCGATACAATTTTGAAGAGTTTGGAATTGTTGGAGAGGCATATTTGTCTATATCTTTTAAGGACATTAATTATTTCTCTGATACCGGACGAAGCTGGAACTGGAAGAACAAAAT